>DASUVB010000100.1:0-2478 GCA_036373835.1 Flavisolibacter sp.
TTCCCAGCATCTCAAGGAATTAAAGAATGCAGGACTGATCGATGGAACTGTTGACGGACCACGCTCCTGCTATTGCATCAACTGGAAGGCTTTTGAAAAATTCAATAACGAAATGAACGGGCTTTTCAGCAGGCTGAAGGAAAAATCATGTTGTTGACAAAAAATAAAATCATGACAAAGGAAACAGAACTCAAGACCCTCGTAAAGGAAAAGTACAGCGCCATCGCGGAACAAAGCCGTGAAAAGAACAGCACCTCGTGCTGCGGTGCCACCAGCTCATGCGGCACGGACCCGTATACCATCATGTCCGACGACTATTCGACGCTGGAAGGCTACAATCCTGATGCTGACCTTGGCCTTGGATGTGGCATTCCCACGCAATATGCAAAGATGAAGGAAGGCGATACGGTCATTGACCTTGGCAGCGGTGCAGGTAATGACGCTTTTGTCGCCAGGCGTTACGTGGGAGCCTCGGGCAAGGTTATCGGCATCGACTTCAGCGAAGCCATGATCGGCAAGGCACGCGCCAACGTAGACAAAATGGGATTCAACAATATTGAATTCCGGCTGGGCGATATCGAGCACCTGCCGGTTACGGCGGGCAAAGCCGACGTGATCATCAGCAATTGTGTACTGAACCTCGTTCCCAATAAGAAAAATGTATTCTCCGAAATCTTCCGGGTGCTCAAAGAGCGCGGCCACTTCGCCATCTCTGATATTGTGCTGCAGGGCGCACTTCCCCCACAGATCCAGAACGCTGCCGAAATGTATGCAGGCTGTGTGTCAGGGGCCATCCAGAAGGACGACTACCTGCGCCTGATCCATGAAACCGGCTTTACAAACATCTCGCTGCTCAAGGAAAAGCGTATCGACATTCCGGACGAGATCATGCTGGAATACATGACGCCCGCAGATCTTGCAGCATTCAAACAATCCGGTGTCGGTATTTACAGTATCACCGTCTACGCGGAAAAACCCTGCTGTGAGCCGGGAAGCAACTGTTGCTGATTCATAACCATAAATACACAACAATGAAAGCAAACATTGAAATGAAGGACCCCTGCTGCCCCGAAGGTTGCTGCAGCGGAAGCACAACCGCCGACACAGGTTGCTGCTGATTTCACAGGGCTCTTCGGAGCCCTTAACTTTACTTATGACTTTTACTGAACAGGCATTTCTGAACGAGGCTACGCAGGAACTGCTGCAACATAACAGCCTGCCCGCAGACGATATTTCTGAAAAGACACGCTTCTTTACGCTGGCAACGGAAGATGGACTGTCAGGCATGATCGGCTGGGAGATTCATGGCAATCATGCCCTGCTGCGAAGCCTGGCGGTCCCAGCTTCCGCCAGGGGAAAGGGTTATGGGAGCCTGTTGGTTGCACACCTCGAAGCGCACATTTGCTCGCTCAACGTTACAGAGCTATACCTGCTGACAACGACGGCAGAAGCCTTCTTCACCGGCCGCAATTACCAGGTCATCAGCCGCAGCGACGTGCCGGAAATAATGCTGGAAGCATCGGAATTCACCACGGCGTGCCCGGCATCGGCAATTGTTATGAAAAAAACGCTTGTATGAAAAAGATCCTTTTTGTCTGCGTGGAAAACAGCAACCGCAGCCAGATGAGCCAGGCTTTTGCCAACATGCACGGCAAGGGAAAAGTTGAGGCATACAGTGCCGGATCGGCACCTTCCGGAAAAATCAATCCCAAAGCGGTCGAAGCGATGAAAGACCTGGGCTATGACCTGTCACACCATGCATCAAAATCCCTGGAAGATGTCCGCCAGCATGCCCCCTTCGATGTCGTGGTGACGATGGGTTGTGGTGACGCCTGCCCATGGATGCCCGCAAAAAAATTCGTCGACTGGCAGATACCGGACCCGCGTAACATGGACAGGGAAGAGTTCAAAAAGGTTCGTGACCTTATCGAACAACAGGTAAAGAACCTGATTGAAGAAATAGCCTAAGGTGCGTCGCGGAATATCACCTCTTTTTTGACCACCGGGAATCAAATCGCTGCAGCTCCGACAATGTCCCTTTCAGGTGTGAGGCACCATACACAACGAGGATTTTTTTATACTCCGAATACTGGATAGCGGTGGCCAGGTTGCGATTCCGCTCATCAATGATGATGGCCATCACTTCTTTCTGGGGAAGACGGAGCAATACATTATACTTTCCGTCCAGCGGAACATCATCCCCTTTTTCCAGCTCGATCTCTCCAAAGCGTTCTTCATACAGGTCTACCAGCTGGTTCTTGGCCAGGTCGATGCGGACGTCTGATGTATCCACGCCCAGTTCGGTATAGCGCGGCTGGTCTACCAGTTGCCTGAAAAGCCCGCTCTGGTGAAATATCTTAGCATATCCCGAGGTATCCACGTGAACACCCATCATCTTCCTGAATTTTCTCTGATACAGGTCCAGCCGGGCCGAATCTTTTATGTCATCCATTTTTGCTGACTCATAAAAAACGATAT
>DASUVB010000101.1:0-20617 GCA_036373835.1 Flavisolibacter sp.
TATCTGCAATGGAAATACCGCGAGGGAAGCTTCACACGCCAGAGTAATTTTGCGCCGAGCGACAAACCCATCGTCCTGCTGATCAACGAGCAGTCGCTCAGCGATGCAGAGATGACGTCTGCCGGCTTCAAAGCACTGAAGCTGGGGAAGATCATTGGCAATGAAACATACCGATGGATCATCTTCACGAGCGGTGTGGGCATGGTGGATGGTTCTTTCGTACGTATGCCGTCATGGGGTTGCTATACCCTCCAGGGAGAGAACCTTGAACTGACAGGCGTCAGGCCGGATATCTATATCATTAATTCTTTCGAAGACAAGATCAATGGCCGTGATCCGCAACTGGACAAGGCCATTGACGAACTTATTAAAGTGCTGTAGCAACGGGGAACGGGAATGCATTCATTCCTGTTCCTTATTGATGTTCCTGCAGGTATTTAGGCAGCAGGGAGCCGATGATATCTTCCCAGCCTGCAATAAAATTTGTTTTGGCGAAGTCACTATTCTCAGCAGGGAAGGTCTCGAGTCCTTCATGTGTGAGCCGCAACCGCGTCTTCGAGCCTTCGGGAAATAATTCAAACGTTACGAAGCTTTCGCCGGGATAGCCGTCGTAGCGCCAGCTGTAACTGAGTTTCTTCAGGGGTATTACTTCCGTTATTCTGCAGATGTGCAGGTATTGGTGCTCTTCCGTTCCCCCGTAAAAGCGGAACTCGAAACCGGGTTCCGCCCGGAATTCTTCGAGGTCGAAATACCATTGCTTCATGTCATTCCTGTCGGTGATGGCTTTCCAGACACGTTCAGGACCCGCGTCCAGCACAACTTCTTTGATCACCGGTGCATTGCTGGTTGTTTCTGTGCTCATATATGTGGTTTAAGAGTGATTACGGTTGTTCTCACGAGACAGGTAGGTGTCCAGTGCGTGGAGCTTCTGGTCCCAGAAAGCGGCATATTTTTCTATCCAGGTTTGGACTTCGCGAAGCGCATCGGGGCGTGGCTCGCAAACCCGTTCGCGTCCCTGCTGCCGGATGGTTACCAGGCCGCATTCCGTCAAAATGCGGATATGCTTCGAAACAGCGGGGCGGCTGATGTCAAAGTTTTCAGCGAGGGTATTCAGGTTCATGGGTGTGCCGGCCAGCAGGTCCATGATGGCGCGCCGTGTTGGATCAGCGATCGCCTGGAACACATCGCGTCGTGCTTCCATAATATGAAACCATTTGGTTACAAATATAGGAAGTGTGGTCGGAATTATGCGCCTAATTTGTTACATTTAAGCAAGACAATCTATTTTATGCCAGACACCCTTGCCATAACCCCGGTTGCCGAGCTGCTCAGGGCGCACGCCGCTGATTTCGGACCTGTCGTCAGCTTCCACGAAACAGACAAGATCATCCCGGTTGACTTCAGTGCGGAAAGTGATATGTCCGCTGAAGTGCTGTCCGATGAGAACAACTTCATCCATTACATGTACGAGAAATTGCAGCGGGAGCAGGCACGGTTTGGCATCGGCGGTTACGATGAGCACCGCACGCTGTATAACCGCAGCAGGTTGTTTGGGGATGAAAATGATGGTGAGCCGCGGCGCCTGCACCTGGGAATTGATATCTGGGGGCGTCCGCATACAGCCGTGATGGCTCCATACGATGGTATCGTTCATAGTCTTGCATTCAATAACGGCTTCGGCGATTACGGAGGAACTATCATCCTGAGCCACCGGCTCGACGGGGTTACGTTCCATACATTGTACGGCCACCTGAGCCTTAGTTCGCTGAAGGACTCCGAGCCGGGTGACACCATTCGCAAGGGAGACATATTTGCCGAATTCGGTATGCCATCTGAAAATGGGCAGTGGCCACCACACCTGCATTTCCAGATCATCGTTGACATGGAGGGAATGGAAGGGAACTACCCCGGTGTATGCCGTTATTCGGAAAGGGAAAAGTATCTCGCCAACTGTCCTGACCCCGACCTGATCCTCAACATGATGCGGCTCCTAAAAAAATAATTTTCAGGTAACAATTTTCAGGTTGAACATAGGCGATCCCTTGGCCTGCATAATGGCAACCCACAACGGCACATAAGCCTCTACACAACGGGCAGACTGGATACCGCCCAGATCCAGCAGGTTCTCTGCACGCCAGTCGAAGGTGTCCACCAGGAAATGTTTCACTTTATTTTTTGCGACTCTGTCGTCACCACAGATAAACAGGTGATGGTCACCGTTATTCACCAGTTTGGGGTCAACCATCAATTTGCAGTTGACGGTGTTGAGCACCTTGACCACCGAGGCTGCCGGAACGGCCTTCTGAATTTCTTCTCCCAGTGAATTGGTATTTCCGAGCCCGTCGAGAATGGCGGGGGGCAGGCCGCGGCTGAAGTCGAGCGGGTTGGTGATGTCAATAACGATCTTTCCCTCGATGCTGTCCCGGGGAATGTTGCGGGTGACCTCCAGCGCGTGTTCGCCGTTCAGGCACAGGAAAATGATCTCACCAAATGCAGCTGCGTCATAGAAAGTGCCCTGCGTTGCGTGGTTATTGGACCTTTTTACCCAGGCGGCCGCCCTTTCATTGTTTTCAGTGCGGCTTCCCATTCTTACATTATGACCCTTTTCGGTCAGCGCGGTGGCAATGGTCTCGCCAACCATTCCGGTTCCAAGAACGCCGATATTCATATGAAAATTTTTCCAAAAGTACCGCTGTTTTCATGATCCTCAGGTGCAAACAATGCTAAAAGGCTTAGTTTTACAAACAGCATATGGCGAATCCAAACCTGCAAAGCGCAAAAGACCAGCTGACATCGGCGGACAAAGAGTTCGAGAATGGCATCCGCCCGCGGCAGATACAGGAATTTTCGGGGCAGCCGCAGGTGATCGAGAACCTGGTCATTTTTATTAAGGCGGCGAAGATCCGCGGGGAAGCGCTGGATCACGTGCTGTTCCATGGCCCTCCCGGACTCGGCAAGACCACATTGTCAAGGATCGTGGCGAATGAGCTCGGTGTCAACATCCGGGAGACGTCAGGACCTGTTATTGAAAAGCCGGGCGACCTCGCCGGCCTGCTGACCTCCCTGGAACCCAACGATGTACTATTTATTGATGAAATACACCGCCTCAGCACGGTAGTGGAGGAGTACCTGTATTCCGCGATGGAGGATTACCGCATCGATATCATGATAGACAGCGGCCCTAATGCCCGCAGCATCCAGCTTACACTCAATCCCTTCACGCTGATCGGCGCTACAACGCGCAGCGGACTTCTAACCGCGCCACTTCTTTCACGATTCGCCATTAAGTCGCGGCTGGAATATTATGACACGGGCACGTTGCAGAAGATCATTCTCCGCTCCGCGCAGATTTTGCAGACCGACATCAGCACCGAGGCGGCAGCGGAAATCTCACGAAGAAGCCGGGGTACACCACGGATCGCGAACGGCCTGCTGCGCCGGGTACGCGATTTTGCACAGGTGCTTAACGACAGCACGATCGACATCGGCATCACCAGGCATGCCTTGAAAGCGCTCAACGTGGATGAACACGGCCTCGATGAAATGGATAACCGCATCCTGGCGGCGATCATTGAAAAATTCCGGGGTGGTCCTGTGGGCATTACCACGATTGCCACGGCAGTGGGCGAGGAATCCGGGACGCTGGAAGAAGTGTATGAACCATTCCTGATCCAGGAGGGCTTTATCAAGCGCACCCCGCGCGGCAGGGAAGCCACGCACAAAGCCTACGAGCACCTTGGGAAAAAGCCGCCGGATGTCACAGCCGGTACACTTTTCCAGTCCTGATATACGGCTGTCTGCATAAAAAAAGTGCCCCGGGGCACTTCTTAAAAATATTGCATTCAGTTATTCCTGCACTACCAGCCGGAACCCGTTGCCGTGGATGTTCACGATCTCGATCTTCGGATCTTCTTTCAGGTATTTCCGCAGCTTGGCAATGTACACGTCCATACTGCGTCCGTTGAAGTATGTGTCGCTGCCCCAGATGCGCTTTAGAGCCTGTTCGCGCGGCAGCAGGTCATTCATGTGTTCGCACAGCATTTTCAGCAGCTCATTTTCCTTTGGTGAAAGGGTCTGCATTCTGCCGCCTACCGAAAGTTCGCGCAACTTGGGATTGAAATGGTAGGATGCCAGGTCGTATTCCCGGTTCTCTGCTTCCCGGTTCAGCTCTTCATTGCGCTTCAGGATGGCCTTGATCTTGTGCAACAGCACTTCGCTGTCGAACGGCTTGGTGATGTAGTCATCTGCACCGAGCTTATAACCCTGGATGATGTCTTCCTTCATCGTCTTGGCGCTCAGGAAGAAAAGCGGCACGTCGGGATTGATATCGCGGATCTCTTCCGCAAGGGTGAACCCGTCCATATTGGGCATCATTACATCCAGCAGGCACAGGTCGAACTGCTCGCGTTGGAAGGCTGCCAGGCCGAGGCGCCCATCGCGTTCGAGGGTAACATCATAATCATTGAGCTCCAGGTAATTCTTCAGGACACTTCCGAGGTTGGGATCATCTTCGCATAATAAAATTTTTGCTTTCTTCTCTGCCATGATTAATGGGTTTAAATTGAAAAATAAAGTTAACGTATTTGGCTATACGCAATTTCAATAGGCCTTCATTGGTGATCATCAAAAACTTCACCACCCTTAATTTTACAGATGCAGCTCACCCCGGATAATAAATTAAGAAAACTCATCATTATCGGCGACCGCGTGCTGATACGGCCTGCAAGGCCACACGAAAGGACCGAAAGCGGCTTGTACCTGCCGGCCGGCGTGCAGGAAAAGGAGAAGGTGCAGCAGGGATATGTCATAAAAATCGGGCCCGGCTATGCCATCCCGGTACTCCAGGAAGACGAGCCATGGAAATCAGCAGACGACCAGGTAAAATATGTTCCGCTCCAGGCGAAAGAAGGGGATCTTGCTATTTTCCTGCTGAGTGGTGCCACTGAAATCATGTACCAGGGAGAAAAATATTTTATTGTGGCACAAAGCTCCATCCTGATGCTCGAACGTGAAGAAGACCTGTAACTAAAAGCTCACTTCCTGGTAATCCGAAAGCTGCTTCTCGACCCTTTCCATCAGATCATTGTAATCAAATGGTTTCTGCATGAAGTCATCGGCATTCACGCAGGTATTGAGGTTGAAGGAGCTATCAATTCCCGACATCATGATCACCCGCGTCGGGTAAGTTTTAGGGTCTGCCTTCAGCTGGTTGCAGAACTCCCGCCCATCCTGGTCATTGATAAAAACATCCATCAGGATCAGCACCGGGTTGTGGATACGGATTTTCTGGGCGGCTTCCTCCAGGGTGCCCGCCACGATGGTTTCGTACCCCTGCCCCTTGAGGATGATCTGCAGGATCTGCAGCAGGTCCCTGTTATCGTCTACCAGAAGGATTTTACTTTTCATAACATGGTCGCTGTGTTCGCCCCCTACCCTTCAAATACCTTTCCAAATTTTTTAAATGGCTGGCAGGGGGGCCGTTACTAGATGCCGCAATAGGCCAGCATTTCGGCCACTTTCCCTGAAAAGGAGGCGTAATTGTGGGGTTTTGTGATGTACTGTACCTGGTACAGCTCGAAAAACCGCTTGTCGGTGATGCTGGACGATGTGGTAAAGATGATCAGGGGGATTTTGCTTAAAGTTTCATCCAGTTTGATCAGTTCCACCGCTTTTTTGCCATCCATTTTAGGCATGTTGATGTCCATAATGATCAGGCAGGGAAACTGGCCGGAGGATTTGGCCTGTTGCAGGAATTCCAGGGCTTCCTCGCCGTCCTTCAGCTGCATGATCTCAAACGTGCGGCCCTGCGACCGGATGGCCTCCTGCAAAAACAGGAGATCGTCGACATCATCATCAACACAGAGGATGGTGGAGGTGAACTGCATTGATGCAAATCTATCAAAACTGATGAAACTGCTGCCCGTATTACTACGTACATTTCTGCAGAATTTACGGTTGAACCAGGGTGCCGGCTCCACCGGCTTCAATGGCATGAATGAGCGAGGGGGTCAGTTCGTCGTGTGCGGGTTCTGCCTTCCAGTCGCCATTCTCCCTGCGCAAAATTATGCAGGAAGGAAGGTCCTTCCGCCGTTCGGAGCTGCTTCGCAATTCAGCTACGAACGCACCACCCTCATCCGAAGAAACTGTGTAAGAAACAAGAGATCCGCCAACCGATAACACACAAATAAACTTCATCACAGTGGATATGCCACAATGATTGTACCTATTGTTCATTCAAACGATCTTTTATGATATTGGTGTTTCATCCGAAACTTTTACTTTCATGAATGGCAACTAAGGAAACGTTTTTACAGGATGTCCAGTCAGGTTATTCGTTCAAAGGTGGATCAATTCCACTGGGCAGGGCCATGTTGAATGGATCCGTGGTCGATGGTGCTGATATATCGATCCCGCTGCGTGCCATGAACAGGCATGGTTTGATAGCAGGCGCAACCGGTACGGGGAAGACCAAATCGCTGCAGATGATCAGCGAAGGCCTGAGTACCGCCGGTGTGCCGGTGATGCTCCTCGATATCAAGGGCGACCTGAGCGGACTGGCAGCACCCGGCCAGGAAAGCGACCGCATCAAAGAACGCGCGCAGCTGCTGAACATACAGTTCCTGCCTTCCGGTTTCCCGGTGGAACTGCTGACACTAAGCAGTCTGCCAGGTGTACGCCTTCGTGCAACCGTGAGCGAATTTGGTCCGGTGCTGCTTTCGAAGATCCTCGGGCTGAACGATACGCAGGGCGGTATCGTATCGCTGATATTTAAATATTGCGATGATAACCGCCTGCCGCTGCTGGATCTTAAGGATTTTACGCGCGTGCTGCAATACATCACAACGGACGGCAAGGCTTCCATCGAAAAAGAATACGGGAAAATTTCCGGCACCTCGGTCAGCACGATCCTGCGCAAGGTCATCGAACTGCAGCAACAGGGAGGCGATGCGTTTTTCGGAGAGCCCAGCTTCGACGTGAATGACCTGATGCGAACAAGCCCCGACGGTCACGGCATCATTTCTATTCTCCGTGTAACTGAACTGCAGAACCGTCCCAAGCTATTCTCGACATTCATGCTGCAGCTGCTGGCAGAACTGTATGCCACGGCTCCTGAAGTTGGCGATCCGGACAAGCCCAGGCTGGTGCTGTTCATTGATGAAGCGCACCTCGTATTTGACGAAGCAACACCGGTGCTGCTGGACGAGATCGAAAACGTGATAAAGCTGATCCGGTCAAAAGGTATTGGTGTGTTTTTTTGTACGCAGAATCCCGTTGACATCCCGGCCTCCGTGCTGTCGCAACTGGGATTGAAGGTGCAGCATGCCCTTCGCGCATTTACTGCCGCCGACAGGAAAAGCATCCGGCAGGCAGCAGAAAATTACCCGGAATCTTCATATTATGACGTGGACGCGCTGATCACGCAGCTGGGTACGGGTGAAGCTTTCGTTACCACCCTGAACGAAAAGGGTATTCCCACACCGCTGGTGCACGTGATGATGCGGCCACCACTCAGCCGGATGGATGTGCTGACCGACGGGGAAGTGCAGAACCTCGTGATGAGTTCCCAACTGGCCGGGAAATACAATACACCGTTGGATACAGAAAGTGCGCATGAGATCCTGGGTCGGAAAATGGAGGCCGCTGCTGCGGAAGCGGAACAGCAGCCTGCGCGCGGGAGAAAGCCGGCTGCGCAACCCGCGGAAAAATCAATCCTGGACAATCCTTATGTAAAATCGGCGGGGCGAACCGCGGTGACGATCCTGACGCGATCGCTGCTGGGCGTACTGGGGCTGGGCGGGTCCGGGCGCAGGCGGCGGTCATTCTGAAGGCTGGGAAATTTCAAGTTGCAATATTCCTTCATCATCTGCCACCAGGCGTTGTTCCGATTGCAGGAAGCGGATCACTTCCCACACCTTTTCTTTCCTGGTATGTCTCAGGTGCTGCAAAATCTCTTCAGCGGTTGCTTTGCGATCCCGGAGGAATTCCCGGATAGCTTTTTCGATTTTTTTGAATTCTTCCGCTGAAATTGACCCTGATGTTTTTTTCAGGCAGTTGTCGCAGATGCCACATCCCGGTGCAGCTGCTTCGCCAAAGTACGCGCTGATGGTGCGGCTGCGGCAATCATGGCCTTCCGCATACGCCTTCATGTGCAGTGCGCGGTTGATGAAAGCATCCTTTCGGCTGTTGTATTGCTTCAGGTCAAAAGCCAGGTGTTCCGCGGCCACGCGATGCTTGCGGAATATGATGCGCGGCGCTTCGTTGCGTGGTATGTACCGTATGATCCCGAAAGCAGCCGTTTGCTGCAACAGGGACTTTACGCCAGTTTCCGCTGTCTGTAATAATTGCGCGAGCGTGTTTTCTGAAATGAATGCCGGGAAATCGAAAATGCCTTCGTAAGTGCGCAGGAGCGTGGTGCATACCGGCTCCAGGGCCGGATGCGACTTGTAAAACTCATACAATATTTCCTTTCGCGTAGTGAAGACCACAGTGGAAGGCGACAGGTTTTTTTCCTGCAGTTCGAGCCATCCATCCTGTTCCAGCGCCTTCAGTGCGTGAATCGCTTCGTCAGGTTTTAAATTGAAATTGCGAACGAATGTTTCAAAGTCGAAAAGATACGGCGTATCCTGGCCGCTGTTGATGGGGATCTGCAGGAAATTGACCAGGGCATGATAGACTGCGCGGATCCGCTCGAACGAAGGATAACGTACCTGGTGTGCCTGTTCCAGGTCTCTCAGGTCTGATATTTCATACAACAGAACGGCATATGATTTTTTCCCGTCGCGGCCGGCCCGACCGGCTTCCTGGTAATAATTCTCGAGGCAGTCGGGGATGTCTGCGTGGATCACCAGCCGGACATCCGGCTTGTCAATGCCCATCCCGAATGCATTGGTGCATACCATGACGCGCGTTTTGTTGCTGATCCAGTCCTGTTGCCGGCGGTTGCGTTCCTCCTGGCCAAGACCGGCGTGGTAAAAGCCTGCGTCGATTCCCTGCGTGGACAGGAGATTGGCAACCTGCTGCGTGCGTTTGCGGCTCCTGCAATAAACGATGGCGCATCCCGGAACCTTTTTCAGGATCTCGGTGAGGCGTGCCTGCTTTGATTCCGGCCTGAAAACACTATAGGACAGGTTTTTCCTGGAGAATGACTGCCTGTAAACGGCAGGTGTTAAGAAGTCCAGCTTTACACAAATATCTTCCTGTACCTGGGGTGTGGCCGACGCAGTCAGCGCCAGCACCGGTACTCGGGGGATCTCATTTCGCAGCTCCCTGATGCGCAGGTAAGAGGGCCTGAAATCATAGCCCCATTGCGAAATGCAGTGTGCTTCGTCCACAGCGACGAGACTGATATTGAGCGCCGGGAGATATTCGCGAAAGAGGTTTGTTTCAAGTCGTTCCGGTGACAGGTACAGGAATTTGAAATAGTCCCCGGTTGCATTCTGGAGCGTCCGCATCACATCCTTCCGCGTCATTCCTGAATGAACGGCAAGTGCCGGGATGCCGCGCTTCCTGAGATTTTCCACCTGGTCTTTCATCAGCGCAATCAGCGGTGAAATAACGAGGCAAAGTCCGCCCTGCGCCATTGCGGGCACCTGGAAGCAAATGGACTTTCCACCACCTGTCGGGAGCACGGCGAGTGTATCCTTTCCCTGCAGTACGGACGTGATTATTTCCTCCTGCAACGGCCTGAATTGATCATACCCCCAGAACCGTTGCAGTATATCCCTGGTGTCAGTCACTTGATTTCCTTTTTTTTAAACCGTCCAGCATTTCGTAACACATCGACGAGAGCCGGGTTGTTTCATGACATCGCTCACCATCTGCCAGTTTTACCTCTGCCAGCACCGCGGTGGCTGCATTGAGGACGATGAGTGCACGCTTTGCTGTCCTGATGTGTTGTCTTCGTTTTTTCACAGGACCTCCTGAAGCAACTTGTGCAATGTTAATGTATGCCGCCATCGCTGCCGAGCGGATCATACCTGGCAGGCTCGTTTTTTCCTCCCCTGGCAAAGAACCGGTAAGCTCATAACAGTCCGGCACGAGCTTTCTGGATAGCGTGTTTAGTTCCAGAACTTTATTCGCAAAGTCTCCGGCCATGTGGTGGATGGTGGTATTGAAAGTAGTGAATAACAGACTTATACTACCTTTTTCACAAACAGTCGCACCGAATTGAGCGCCAGCACCACGTCGCTGAGTCCCATGATCAGCGCGCCGTAAGTTGGACCGTAATGTCCCAGCAGGCCTACCGCTGCAACCGGGATCGCCACAATGTTATAGGAGAACGCCCAGAACAGGTTCTGTTTGATCGTAAGGTACGTGTGCCTGCCAAGGCCAAGGGCAGTCGGCAGCTTTGAAAGCCCGCTGCTCATCAGCACCACCTGTGCACTCTGCATGGCCACCTGGGAAGCCTCGCTCATCGAAATGCCTATCGTTGCCTTGGCCAGGGCCGGGGCATCATTGATACCATCACCAACCATCACCGTGGGCGACGTGCGGGAAAGCGCTTCGATCTTATCGAGCTTCTGCGCGGGGGTTTGTTCTGCGATCACTTCATTCATACCCAGTTCATCCGCCAGCGCCCTGCATTTTTCGTACCGGTCTCCGCTCAGCAGGATGGTGCGGATGTTCTGCGACTTCAGGTATGCGATGACGCCACGGGCTTCCGGGCGCAGTTCATCTTCCAGGTCGAGCCAGCCAATGAGTACGCTATTTTTGAGTACATAAACATTATGCTGGTGTTCGTCCGTAACATGTTGCGCAGTTGAGTAGGATCCGAGTTCGTAGCTGTTTCCCTCCCTGTCGGTGGCGGTCATGCCCCGCCCACGCACTTCCTCGATCTTTTTCCAGCTGATCTCGTCCTTTGTCTTCCATTGAGACGTGATGCTTTTTGCCAGTGGATGGTTTGAATATTTTTCCATGGAGAATACGATCTGCCTGAACGCATCTTCCGGAACGGTATCGTCTGTGATCTTCCAGTTGCTGATCGAGAATTTCCCGGTTGTCAGGGTACCGGTTTTGTCGAAAACAACCTGGGTAATGTTCCGGAACAGTTCCAGGCTCCGGGCATTCCGGTAAAGGATCCCGCTGCGTGCCCCGCGCCCAAGGCCTACTGCAATGGCTGCTGGTGTTGCCAGGCCCATCGCGCAGGGACAGGCGATCACGAGGACCGCGATGCTGCGCAGCATCGACGGGGTAAATTCTCCGAGGATGATCCAGTTGGCTGCCAGTGTTACCAGTGCGATGCCCAGGACCACGGGGACGAAAACAGCGCTGATCCTGTCGGCGAGCTGCTGAACCGGCGGCTTTTCGCCCTGTGCTTTTTTTATCAGCTCCAGGATGTGTGAAAGCACCGTGTCATTACCTGCTGCCGTCACCTGCGCGCGCAGGGTGCCGTCTTCCACGATGCTGCCCCCGATGATCGCATCCTTGGGTTTTTTATGTACGGGCGTGCTTTCGCCCGTGAGCAGGGCTTCACTTACATGCGCCTCGCCCCACAGGATCTTGCAGTCGGCGGGTACCTGTTCGCCGCTGTTGATCAGCACCAGGTCGCCGGTACGCAGCTGCGTATTTTCGACCTGCATGATCACTTCCTTGTGGTCGTGGTCAAATGCGATCATATGGGCGATCACCTTCTGTGATCTTACCAGCGCTTTGAGGGAACGCTGCGTGGACTGGATCGATGCATCTTCCATGTAGTTGCCCAGGAACACCAGCGTAAGGATCGTGGCGGCAGTTTCAAAGAAAAGGTAGCCTTCTCCCAGTCCCATGACAGCGCCCACGAGGCTGTAAACGAAGGCGGCGGTAGCCCCGATCGCGATCAGCACGTTCATATTCGGCAACCTGTTGCGGATACTTTTGACGGCAGACCTGCCGAAATAGGACATCCCAACGATGTATACAGGAAGAGCAAGCGCCAGTTGTATCCATGGATTCATGAGCACCTGAATATGCATGCCGGGTAACATATGCAGCATCAGGATGGCGGTAAATGGCAGGCAGAACCAGAAGCGCTGCAGGTTCGTGGAAAGAAACCGTTTTTTCCGCGGCGCTTCGCCGATACCGTTGGAAGCTACGTGATAGCCCAGTGATTCAATGCCCTTCTCCAGCCGCGACGTTGTAATATTCCCATTCAGCTCAAAAGAAACCTCGCCATCGACCGGGTTGACAGATACGTTCCTGGCACCTTCTTTCTGTAGGTATTTATTGACGGTAAGCGCACAATTGGCGCATGTCATGCCTTCCACTTTCCATTGAATCTTTTCCATGATACCGGTTTCTGCTGCAAAATTATGGCATGCGCAGGCGGGGGATGGATGTTGCAACATGTATCTTTTCAACCCTGTTGCAAACCCGTGTTAAATTTTTGCAGCGGCCGTGAATTTCCTCTTGCCACGTCCGAGTTGCCGCTGGCATTCTTGGTGTACGTTTGTAACATGGTGTACGAGTTTACGCTGGAGGAATTGCCACGGTTTGCGGGGAGGTTCTGGAAAGATGTGCAGGACGCGAGGGTATTCGCATTTCATGGTGCCATGGGAAGCGGCAAGACGACAATCATCGAGGAGTTGTGCCGCGCCAGGGGTGTAACGGATCGCATGGGCAGTCCCACATTTTCGATCATCAACGAGTATGCTTATCCGGACGCCGGAGAAGAAAAGCCGTTGTATCATATCGACCTGTACCGGTTGAACGACGAAGAGGAAATGGTTCGCGCAGGCGTTGAAGACTGCGTATACAGTGGCAACATCTGCATGGTTGAATGGCCGGAGCGGGCGCCGCACCTGTTCGACAGCAGCGCGGTGCACGTGTACCTGGATACAACAGGACCTTTGCAACGGCGCATAAATATTGAGTTGCCTTCTCACAGTGTGAAAGAACAATCGTAATTTGTAGCCGAACTGAAGCCTACGGTTGCTATGTCTCAACAAAAGCCATTTGTCAGCACATCATTCAGCTACGAAACTTTAGAAGAAACCCTGGATATCAAGCCGAAAGGTGCACAGTTACAGATCGGGATCCCCAAAGAAATCGCTTTCCAGGAAAACCGCATTGCCCTGACGCCTGATGCGGTGAGCGTGCTTGTGAGCAACGGGCACCACGTCACCATAGAGCATAATGCCGGGGAAGCAGCGCATTTTGCGGATAAGGATTACAGTGAAGCCGGTGCGCGGATCTCCTATAACCGGGACGAGGTGTACAAAGCGCCCATCCTGGTAAAGAGCGCACCCGTGATCGACGAGGACCTGCCGCTGCTGCAGTACAACCAGATGATCATTTCGCCGATCCACCTGAGCGTGCTGAAAGCGGAGCTGCTCCAGAAGATGATGGAAAAGCGCATCACCGCCATTTCGTTTGAGAACCTCAAGGACGACAGCGGAACCTATCCCATCGTACGCAGTATGAGCGAAATTGCAGGCAGCGCGGTCATGCTGATCGCGGCGCAATACCTTAGTTCCGCCAACCACGGGAAAGGTGTGCTGCTGGGTGGTATTTCGGGTATTGCGCCTACCAAGGTCATTATCATTGGTGCCGGCATCGTGGGCGAATATGCAGCCCGAGCAGCCCTGGCACTTGGGGCTTCCGTAAAAGTCTTCGATAACAGCGTGTACCGGCTGAAGCGCCTGCAGAATAACATCGGCCACCGGCTGTGGACCTCCGTGATCGAGCCGCGCATGCTGGCGAAGCAGCTGAAGACGTGCGAAGTGGCTGTGGGAGCGCTGGGATCGGAAAGCGGCAGAACACCCATCGTGGTCACTGAAGAAATGGTCAGTGGCATGAGGCCCGGCAGCGTGGTGATTGATGTGAGCATCGACAGGGGTGGATGCTTTGAAACGGCGGAAATTACCACGCATGAAAGCCCGATCTACCTGCGTTACGGCGTGATCCATTACTGCGTGCCCAACATTCCATCCGGCTTTGCCCGTACGGCATCGCAGGCGATCAGCAATGTGCTGATGCCCCTGTTGCTGGAAGCAGGTGACGACGGCGGTTTTGAACGCATGGTATGGCACCAGATACACCTGCGCAGCGGCATCTACATGTTCAAGGGTGCACTGACGAATTTCTACCTGAGCGAACGCTTCAACCTGAAATATACAGACCTCAACCTGCTGATCGCGAGCCAGCGCTGATCCGTTTGCAAACAGCTCCGTATTGACTTTGTTTTCACAGGGAAATTTCTATATTCACCCCCTAAACTATCCACTATGGGACTTTTTAAGGGCGGGAATCCCGCCATATCTGAAAAAACATTCGATGCCGTGCGTACGCATGATGGCGACGTGATGACCATCCGCGGAACGATGAACAAATTCGGCATCATGCTGGTCATGCTTGTTGCAGCGGCCACCTTTACCTGGAGCATGTTCTACCAGGACGGCCCGGAGGCGGTGCGTCCCTGGATGTGGGGCTCGCTCCTCGTTGGCTTTATCCTGGCCATCATCATGATCGTAAACCATAAAACATCTCCATATCTCGCCCTGGGCTATGCCTTGTGCAAAGGCCTGTTCCTCGGGGCCATTTCAGCGATCTATGACTTCGTGTTTGCAGCCACTTATCCCGCCATCATCATGCACGCCGTGATGCTGACCATGGGAACTGCGGCTACCATGTATGGACTGTATCATTTCAGGATCATCAAGGCTACCAATACATTCCGGAAGGTGGTGATCACCGCAACCGTCGCCATCGGTGTGGTATACCTCGTTTCCATCATCATGAACCTGTTTGGCGCGCAGATGCCACTGCTCCACGACAATGGACCGATAGGGATCGGTATTTCACTGGTGATTGTTGTGGTAGCGGCACTGAACCTCATACTCGACTTTGACATGATCGAGAATGGTGCCGCGCAGGGTGCGCCTAAATATTTCGAGTGGTACGGCGCCTTCGGCCTGATGGTCACCATCGTGTGGCTGTACCTCGAGATGCTGCGCCTGTTATCGAAGCTGGCCTCGCGCGATTAACCGCGAACTGCGAACCGCCTTCGCAGAAAGCTACGGCGGACAAGACCGCAAACCGCTAAGCTTCGGTGACCGGAGAAAACTCTGGCGGATAAGGCAAGTAGCCAGTAACCAGTAGCCAGTAATCACGTCAGCCTTCCTTCGGGGAGGCTTTTATATTGCATGATGTTGATCCTTTCCGTGCAGAATTCATATTCGACAGGATCATTGGAACATACAACCACCAGCTTGTCTGTGCAGTAATCGCGGATCAGCTGGTGATACAGTTCGATGCCCGCGGCATCGAGGTTGGTGCAGGGTTCGTCCAGCAGCACCACGCCCGTATCGGCCAGCATCGCCTGGGCCAGCTTGACGCGTTGCTTCATCCCTGACGAAAAAAAACGGATCTGCTTGCCGGCAGCAGCCTGTAATCCTACCGCGGCAATGACATCACGTGGCTGCATGCCGGGCATCAGCGGCTTGAAGTGTGTATGAAACTCCAGGAATTCCTCCAGGTTCATTTCCTCGATGACATCCAGGTACGGCGCACAAAACGAAACCTGCGCGAAGGATTTTTCCGCCGGGATCACCTGGTCGTCACTATCGACAAAATCAATTCTGCCTTCGCTCGGCTGAAGCATGCCTGCAATGGTCTGGAGCAGCGTTGATTTGCCGGATCCATTTGGTCCCGTGATCGCGTAGGCGGTGCCGGAGGTGAATTCTAAATCAGCGTGTCGGAAGATCCAGTCGCGGTTGTAGCGCTTGCCGGTATCATAAAGCCTGATCTTCATCGATGCCATTTTTGCTGTAGCGCTTGATGATGCCGGTTTTTGACTGCCTGACAAAATTGAGGATCTGTGTTTTGATCTCCCCATCCGCCACCTTTTCCTCGATCAGGCTCATGGCGCGTGACGTGGGATGATTTTCAACGAACATCAGGTGGTATATCTGGGAGATGGTATTGATCTGCTCCTGGGGGAATTTCCTGCGCTGCAGCCCTACGATGTTGAGGCCCATGTAGGACATTGGCTCGCGGGCGGCTTTTACAAAAGGAGGAATGTCTTTCCGGATAACCGTATGACCGGCTACGTATGTGTGCGAGCCGATACGGGTGAACTGGTGCGCCCCTGCAAGCCCGCCGATAATGGCGTAATCACCGATCTCCACGTGCCCGGCCAGTTGAACGGCGTTCGCCAGGATCACGTGGTTCCCGACCATGCAGTCATGTGCCACGTGCGAGTAGGCCATCAGCAGGCAATTGCTGCCCACGACTGTCTTCCATTTATCCTGTGTGCCGCGGTTGATGGTCACGCATTCGCGAATAGTGGTATTGTCCCCGATCTCGGCTGTGGTTTCCTCGCCGATGAATTTAAGGTCCTGGGGAATGGCGCCGATCGTGGCGCCGGGGAAGATCCTGCAGTTGCGGCCAATGCGGCTAAACGGCATGATCACCGCATGGGACATGATATGGCTGTCATCGCCGATCTCTACGCGGTCATGAATCACTGCAAACGGGTCAACGGTAACATTGTTGCCCAGTTTTGCATTCGGATGGATCGATGCCAGCGGAGAAATCATACTCTTACTTTTGGTTTCTTTACTATTTGAGCAACCATTTCGGCTTCTGCAACAACTTTATCGCCGACAAAAATAGTTCCTTTCATTTCACAAATGCCACGCCTTACCGGATTGGTCAGTTCCATCTTCAGGATCATGGTGTCGCCAGGCACGACCTTATTTTTGAATTTACAGTGATCGATCTTCAGGAAATACGTATCGTAATCATGTTCAGGATCATCCGGGATGGTCAGGATGCCGCCGGTCTGCGCCAGCGCTTCCACCTGCAACACGCCCGGCATCACACAGTTCCCCGGGAAGTGTCCCTGGAAAAACGGCTCATTATAGGTCACGTTCTTGATGGCCACCACGTGCTTGTCTGACAATTCAATGATCTTATCGATCAGCAGGAAGGGATAGCGGTGCGGCAATTTCTTTTCTATCGCGTGGATGTCGTACAACGGCGCAACAGACGGGTCATACGCCGGGATGTTCTGCCGGTTCTTGTATTTTTTGATATGCTCCTTGATTTTTTTCGCAAAAGCGATATTGCTTGAGTGGCCGGGCCTGTTTGCGATGATGTGCGCCTTGAACGGGAAACCCACAAGCGCCAGGTCGCCGATCACATCCAGCAGCTTATGCCGCGCAGGCTCGTTCGGGAAACGGAGGTCCAGGTTATTGAGAATACCGCCTTCATTCACCTTCACATCATCTTTCTTGAAGACTTTCGAAATGCGCTTCACCTGCTCTTCCGTTACTGCCTTGTCTACCACCACGATCGCATTGTTGATGTCGCCCCCGCGGATCAGGTTGTGATCGATAAGGTATTCCAGCTCATGGAAAAAACAGAACGTGCGGCATGGAGCCACCTGTTCATTGAATTCACACATCTCCCGGATGGCAGCATGCTGCGTTCCCAGCACCGGCGAGTTGAAATCGATCAGCGTATTGATGCGGAACTCATTATAAGGCAGCGCTACCATTTCGACCTTTTTCTGGTCATCAGTGAAGCTGATATTGTGCTGGAGGGTATAATAGATCTTGGGCGCATCCTGCCGCTGAACGCCCGCTTTTCGGATGCTCTCCACGAAAGGCTCTGAGCTCCCGTCGAGGATAGGGACTTCGGCTCCATTGATCTCGATGATGGCATTGTCCACCGAATTGCCGACCAGGGCCGCCATCAGGTGTTCGATCGTGCTGACGCGGGCGCCGTTGGCCTCGATGGTGGTACTCCGGGTGGTATCTATAACATTATCAACATCAGCCTTCACAACCGGGGCATCGGGGAGGTCCACGCGCTTGAAAACGATCCCGGTATTGGGTTCGGCGGGCTTCAGCACCATCTGAACATTCTGGCCTGTGTGAATCCCCACACCGCTGACAGTCGTTTCAGTAGCAAGCGTATGCTGAAAATCGTTGGTATTAGTCGACAGCATTGGGCGAAAGTATGAAACAAAAAGACAATGAACCAAACTTGGGGGCATCACGTCAATGCCCAATGATATGGTTAAAAATGACCCAACAATGAAGTACAGACGTGGAACGGTGACCTGTACATCAGTAAATTTGCAGCCCATGCAGATTGGTCACGCTGCCGATGTCATCCCCGACAACCGTGTCATCCAGGCACCACTGGTATACGAATGCACCCGTGAAATACCCGGGTCTGTACAGTATTCCATCAGGAGGTACGAAAAGCCCCCGACCTGGATGGCGGATGATGCCGGCGTTCTCAGGTACCATTACGAGGCAGGGGCTTCAAATCAGAACTACGTTGAGCTCAGGTTCTGTCTTTCCGGGAACATGTATTGCCGCAAGAACATGGCAGAATGCCATAAGTGCCGGGCCCAGGCGTCCGCACATTGCGAAGCGGTCATTGAAAGCGTCGATTTCCTCAGCTTTACGTTTTCATCCACGTTGCTGGAACAATTTGTGAAATCACGCCTCTCGCAGGCCACCGTTACCGACGAATTGCTGGCATTCCGGCATAGTAAGCCCTTTTCCCGCAACCTGCCGTTATGCGGTAAAACGCGGATGGTGATAGAAGCGATGCTCAACCACAATTATGTTGACAGCCTTGAGAACATTTACATTAATGCCCAAACGCAGATGTTGCTGCTGTACAGCCTCGACTGCCTGGACGACAAGCAGGTGGACGTCATCAACTGCAGGTTCCTGTCCAACGAAGTGGACCGCGAGAAGATCATGAAGGCGCGGGATATATTGACGAAGCAGATCGGGGAGCCGATCACCATCCGGGAGCTGAGCCGGCGCGTAGCCATGAATGAATGCTACCTGAAGAAGGGTTTCAAGGAAATGTTCGGCACGACGATCTTCGACTTTTTCCAGAGCCAGCGGATGGAGCACGCGCGCTACCTGCTGTACGAAAAAGGGCTGACGGTGACGGAAGTATCGGTACTGCTCGGGTATTCATCCATATCACATTTTTCAACCGCTTTTAAAAAGCATACAGGGCTAAAGCCTTGTGAACTGTTGTTCCGTAACACTCAAATTCCAGTTCAGGCATGCTGAGTGTTATCGCAGGAACAGTTTTATTAGCCATGGTACATGCGCTCATTCCCAATCACTGGCTGCCGCTGGTGGCCGTGGCGCGTGCGGAGAAGTGGAACCGCAGGGAGGTGACCACCATCACCTTCATCGCGGCACTGGCACATGTGCTGGGAACGGTCGCTCTCGGCTTTATCCTGGGCATGATCGGCAGGGAACTGCAGGAAAAGTTCGGCAACACTATTTATATCATTTCAGCCGTGCTGCTGATCGTTTTTGGACTGATCTACTACACGGTGAACCTGCCGCACCACCATCACAGTTCGCAAAAGGATGTGGCGCAGTATAAAAGGAGCAAACGCCGGTGGATCCTGATCTTTATCGTGATGATGTTCCTGTCGCCCTGCCTCGAGGTGGAAAGCCTGTTTCTTTCCGCTGGAGCGTACGGAATGCAGCTGGTGACGCTGTTGTCCGTGATATATGCCATTGTGAGCATTTCCGGGATACTGCTGCTGGTATATCTGGGTTCAAAAGGCGTGAACCTGCTGAGTGCTCATTTTATAGAACATAATGAAAAACGGATCAGCGGGCTGGTGCTGATCATTGTCGGAATTGTTTCATTTTTCCTGCACTGATGCAGGGTAATCATATTGTATGAAAAATCATCTTCGTTCCATTGCGCTGCTGGAAGGAATTTCATTCCTGGTGCTGCTCCTTGTCGCCATGCCGCTGAAATACTTCGCAGGCCTTCCCGAAGCTGTCCGGTATACCGGGTGGGCGCACGGCATCCTGTTCGTTTGGTACATTGTCGTTGTAATGTTGGCGCGGGAACAATATCGCTTCAACTTTCGCCAGACCATGGTGGCATTGGCCGGTTCGGTGCTGCCGTTCGGAACATTCTATGCCGACAACAAGATCTTCAAACACCTACGCGGCTAGTATCTCATCCAGTGAATCCGCTACAGCCTGGATCGTGATGTCCAGGTCCTTTTGCGTCAGCGCATTGCTGATAAACCAGGTTTCAAATGCAGAAGGCGGTAAATAGATGCCACGCCTGAGCATGGCATGGAAAAACCGGTTGAATAAAGCATTGTTCGCTGCCGACGCAGAGGCGAAGTCGGTCACGGGCTGTTCGCTGAAATGGATGCTGATCATGCTTCCCAGCTGGTTGATCACGAACGGGGTTCCGGATTTTCCCAGCACGTGCTGCAGGCCGGCCCGCAGGTAATCTGTTTTTTCATCGAGGTCCGTATAAATGCGGGGATGGTTCTTCAGGTGCGTCAAAAGTGTGAAGCCTGCGATCATCGCAAGCGGGTTCCCGCTCAGCGTGCCTGCCTGGTACACATTGCCCAGCGGAGCGATATGCTTCATGATCTCCATCTTTCCTCCAAAGGCGCCTACAGGCATCCCAGCACCGATCACCTTTCCGTAGGTCACGAGATCAGCATCAATACCAAGCCGTTCCTGCGCACCGCCGGCTGCCAGGCGGAAGCCGGTCATCACTTCGTCGAAGATCAACACGATTCCGTGCTCGGTACAAAGCCCTCGTAGCGACTCCAGGAAATCGCGCGCCGGGAGAATGCAACCCATGTTGCCTGCCACCGGTTCAATGATCA
>DASUVB010000102.1:0-2406 GCA_036373835.1 Flavisolibacter sp.
ATGACGCCGGCGGAATCTGGTTGAATTTCCTTTATGGGGATCAGGACGGCGCTTTAAAGACCGGTGATGACCCTTACATCTACGATGAAAACGGCACGGCAATTGGCTTCATTTCTTCAGCAGGGTCGTTGTTCCAGGCCGACCTGACAGCAGGCTGGAACCTTGGTGAAAAGTTTTATCTCGGTGTGAACACCACCTATCAAACGGTAGCTGCCGGAGAGGCCTTCATCGCAGAGGGAGACATTGAGAATGCTGACGGAGATGCCTCTTCGTTCGTGGGCTTCGCCCTCTATCCCAAAGTGTCCTTGTCGGAATCTTTCGGTCTCGGTCTCAGGGCTGAATATCTCGGAGTAAAGAACGGTCACCTTGGTATTTTTGGATTGGATTCTGATGGGAACGGAAGCATAATGGAATATACGCTGTCGGCCAACTACACCGTTGGCAACCTCACGTTCATCCCCGAATTCAGGATTGACATGGCCTCGGAGGATTCTTTTCTCGATGCCGACAGCAAGGCTACAAGCATGATGCCCAGCCTTAATATGGCAGCTGTGTACAAGTTTTAACAACCACTAAAACCGAAGAACCATATGTCAAAAACAAAACTCGAATACGTCTGGCTTGATGGTTACAAGCCCACACAAAGCCTGCGCAGCAAAACAAAGATTGTTAGAAATTTCAACGGTACCCTTGACGACTGTCCGGAATGGTGCTTCGACGGCAGCTCTACGGAACAGGCCACCGGAGATAAGTCCGACTGCCTGTTGCAGCCGGTCGCCCTTTTCCCTGACCCCGCCCGCAAGGATGCCTTTCTGGTAATGTGTGAAGTCCTTAACCCCGATGGTACGCCGCACGTCAGCAACGGCCGCGCTATTATCGACGATGATGACAACGACTTCTGGTTTGGTTTTGAACAGGAATACTTCCTGTGGAATCCTGAATATGACAAACCGCTGGGATTCCCGGCGCAGGGTTATCCTGCTCCCCAGGGACAATACTATTGCTCCGTAGGTGCTAAGAATGCCTTTGGCAGACACATCGTAGAAGAACACCTGGATTATTGCCTGGCCGCGGGAATCAACGTGGAAGGCATCAACTCGGAAGTGGCGACAGGTCAATGGGAATTCCAGATCTTCGCCAAGGGTGCAAAGGCCGCAGGCGATCAGGTATGGATTGCCCGATACCTCCTGGAAAGAACCGCTGAGAAATACGGCGTCGCCATCAACTGGCACTGTAAGCCGCTTGGCGCCACCGACTGGAACGGCTCAGGCATGCATGCAAACTTTTCAAATGGATTGCTCCGTAACGCCGGATCGCAGGAGATCTTCGAAACTGTCTGTCAGGCTTTCGCTCCTTATGTCCCGGAACACATCGCGGTCTATGGTGCGGACAACCACCTCCGCCTGACCGGCAAACACGAAACCCAATCCATTAACAAATTCTCGTATGGCATTTCCGACCGCGGCGCTTCCATCCGCATACCGATCGGTACAGTAGAAAATGGATGGAACGGTTGGCTGGAAGACCGCAGACCGAATTCATCTGCCGACCCTTATAAAGTGGCGGCCCGTATCATAAAAACCGTGAAGACCGTTCCTGAGTACGCCACAGCGAACGGCCGGTAAGACTGGCGTCTGGTTGTTTAGTGAAGTCAGGCAGCAATGCCTGGCTTTTTTTTTAAGCCCGATTTTTTATTCATGGTTTGGCATTATATTTAATGCGCCTTTTCAAAAAAGACCATGATCCACCCTGACACAGAACTCCGTTTTATCAACGACAAGATCGGCTACGGAGTGGTAGCCCTGAAACGTATTCCCAAAGGAACCATCACCTGGGCGCTCGACAAACTTGACCGCATCTTTACGCCGGACCAGGTCAGGGCAATGGATGATTTGTATCAGCAGGTACTCGATAAATACACCTATCGCAATGCGCAGGGCAACCATATTCTATGCTGGGACAATGCACGATTTGTAAACCACAGCTCGCGATCAAATTGCATCACAACGGCCTATGAATTTGAGATCGCAGTCCGGGACATTGAAATCGGCGAAGAACTGACCGACGACTACGGCTATCTGAATCTCGAAGAACCTTTTGAAGTCATTCCCGAGCCCGGCAATCAACGAACGGTGATTTATCCCGACGATCTCCTGCGCTATTACCCGGAATGGGATGATGCTTTACTGCAATCATTTCCCAACATTCTAAAAGTAGAGCAGCCACTCTTCCACCTGCTGGAAAAGAGCCTCCGGGAAAAAGTAAAAGACATCGCGTTCGGAAGGATCAAAATGGATTCCATCCTGAATTGTTACTATTCGAAAGGCGCGGTCAGCGGCGTGAACGGCTACGCCCATCCGGACCCGGCTAAACGTTCGGCGAAAGTTTCTTACCCGGATTTCGATG
>DASUVB010000103.1:0-2678 GCA_036373835.1 Flavisolibacter sp.
TATCGCTTACCGTTGCTTCGACTCGGCACCCGATTCCATCATCAGGCGCATGAGTCGCCGTGATGAATTTCCCGGCGACTGGATGGAAGTAAATATCGACAGCTACCACGACCAGCGCACCGCATTTTCTTTTACGCTTTCGGTATCAGGCGTACGCGGTGACGAATTCGTTTCAAATGACGGCCGCAACTGGGACGTGAGCTGGAACCCCATATGGTATGGCAAAACAAAGGTTGATGACAAGGGCTGGACCGCCGAAGTGAAGATCCCGCTTAGCCAGCTCCGTTATGGGAATGAAAAGGACAAGGTGTGGGGACTGCAGGTACATCGCCGCCTGTTCAGGCGGGAAGAACGCTCCACCTGGGTGCTTATCCCGCAAACCACCGGCGTGTGGACCAGCCAGTTCGGCGAGCTGCACGGATTGAAAGATATTCCTACACACCGCCAGGTCGAGATTGCGCCGTACGTCACCGTGCAGACCGACGTGTACAAAGAGCAGGAGGGAAATCCATTTGCCACCGGCTTTGATAAAAGACTTACCGCAGGTGTTGATGGCAAGTATGCAGTGACCAACGATCTCATTCTCGACTTCACCATCAACCCTGACTTCGGGCAGGTCGAAGCGGATCCTTCGCAGGTACGCATTGACGGCTTTCAGAACTTTTTCGAGGAACGCCGCCCATTCTTCATCGAAAGCCGGAATATTTTTGACTACAGGCTCACGGGTTCACAAACCGGCGGTGAATTCGATTCAGACCTGCTTTTTTACTCGAGACGGATCGGAAGTTCGCCACATGGATTCCCGGCACTTGATGTTGGCGAACATGTGAAATACCCTCAAAACACCTCCATCCTCGGCGCTGCAAAATTTAGCGGGAAGACGAGGGACGGATGGAGCATCGGGCTGTTGGAAAGTGTGACAGAACGCGAAATGGCCACTATTGACAAGAGCGGGCAACGCAGGGATGAACTTGTAGAGCCGCTCACCAGCTATATGGTTGCCCGCCTGCAAAAAGATATTCGCGCCGGCAACACGGTCCTCGGCGGCATCTTTACCGCGGTGAACCGCGAGAAGGGCCTTGAGTTCCTCCATCGCAGTGCGTATTCAGGAGGTCTCGATTTCCTGCATTTCTGGAGGAACCGGAGCTGGTACATCCGGGGCAACGTGGTGTTCAGCAATGTCAATGGGAGCAGGGAAGCGATACTGGCAACGCAAACTTCATTCGAACATTTATTTCAGAGACCAGGCGCGCGCGAGGTTTCGGTGGACAGCAACCGTACCTCGCTCAGCGGCACAGGCGCAACCATCCGTTTTGGAAAAAGCTCGGGCAAGCGGGGCAGGAAAGGACAGGTGTTGCAGTTTGAGACAGGGGTTACATGGAGATCCCCGGGACTGGAGCTGAACGATATCGGCTTTATGCTGGCGGCTAACGAGATCAATCACTTCACATGGGCGGGGATGATGTACCCGAAATCTTTTGCGTTCTTCAGAAATGCGCGGATCAACTACAACCACTGGCTGCGGTGGGATTTTAGTGGTAAGTTCCTGTACAGCGCCTTTAATACAAACACGCACGCAGTGTTTAGTAACAACTGGTCCGCCGGTGCGGGCATGACGTGGAATCCCTTTGATATTTCGAACAATGCATTGCGTGGCGCGAGTGATATCAGGCGACCGGCTTATATCGGTTTTAATAATTACCTGAACAGCGATTCGCGGAAAAAGCTGTATGCGGGCGTCAGCTATTCGCGGGGCTGGGGGTTTGACAGCGCCATCCGCATCCAGAACTTCAACCTGTCACTGACCTTCCAGCCACTCGATGCGCTGCGCATCAGCATCGCCGGCAATTACGGAACGTATTTCCGCAGGCAGGACCAGTTCGTAAGGAACATCAATCACAACAACACGACGCGTACCATCGTCGGGCAGGTCTTCCAGAAAACGATTCGGTTCACCGGACGGGTGAATTTTAATATTACGCCGGACCTCACCCTTCAATATTATGGGCAACCATTCATTACCCGGCCGCTGTACAGCCAGCTCGCCTATGTCTCGGACCCGTTGCATAAAAAGTATGATGCGCGATTTACGGTATTTGCACCCAACCAGCTGACCCGTACTGATAATGTCTATGCAATAGATGAAGACAGCGACGGGGTGGTGGACTACAGCTTTTCCGCACCTGATTTCAACTTCGTGCAGTTCCGCTCCAATTTCATCGTGCGATGGGAATATCGTCCCGGCTCCGAACTGTATTTTGTCTGGTCACAAAGCAATACGGCGGATGCGTTCAACGAGCTCGACTCACCGCTGTTCAATTCCCTTGTCGATAATGCATTTGCCGAGCACGCGCGGAATATCTTCCTGGTGAAGTGGACGTACCGGTTTTTGAAGTAGTTGAGTCGTTGAGTTGTGTAGTTATTGAGTCGCACGCTGCGGGCTTTGCGTTACTCAGGGATTTTTTAGAAGTTGAGAGACCAGTAGTTTGGCACGCAGCCAATTTAATTCCCCATAAAAATTCTATTGATCACTTCACCTGTTTAAAATCAGGTTTACCAAGGTTGAACCACACTCCCCCTGGCATGGCAATTATAGCATTGCGTACATGGCTTCAACCAGCAGCTTCATCAATCGCATCGCCCGGATCGGGCTCACCGCCAAAGGGATTGTATACCTG
>DASUVB010000104.1:0-2318 GCA_036373835.1 Flavisolibacter sp.
GGCAATATAGTGGATGGCGATGGCTGGTAATCGCTCGTAATTATTGTGGGACCACCACGCTGTCTGCCAGGGGCCTGCTTACGCCGGGATACGCGGTGGCAAGACAGACCTCATACTCATCCTTTTGCTTTAACAGCTGCAGGAACTGGCGAAGCTCCAGGGAGTCGCCACTTTGCACGTATGCCTGGTCATGCGCCAGCAATACGAGGTGGCCGGGTGACCGTGTCCTGTTGGTCCGGAAGATGCTGTCAATGGATTCTACCATTTTCGCCCCGGTTGATGTCACGCGCATGGTTTTGTGGTCAAAATGCCATTCCAGGTCCCAGCCCATGATCACGAAGCCGGCCTTTTGCAGTGAATCCGCCGCTGCCGTGCTTTTGCGGATGTCGGTAAATTTCAGGCTGTCGATCCGCCAGATGTTCCGTCCCGGTGTCCGGATGATGGCATTGTCAAACTGCAGGCTGTCCTGTGCGCGCCGGAAATCATCAACAACCGCCTCCGGGTCATTGTAAAATTTCTCATAGCGGCCATTGGCGTGCGTGTAGCTGTGGTTGCAGATGGCAATTTGTTCCGCCATCTTCAGGCTGTCCCACATCCTGGACTGCCCCACGCTGGCAAACACGTGTTCACCGACGATAAAGAAGGTGACCGGCACCTGTTCGTCCCGGACGATGTGGTATACATTCTTCGTGCCCTTGTTCGGGCCGTCATCGAAAGTGATGTAGACCTTCTTTTTTTTGACCGGCGCCTTTTTCTTTTGCACCACCGGTGGTGTGGGCAATGCCGGCGGCTTTTCCGCGAATACTGTTCGGATCACCGGGGGCTTGAAATCAGTTGTTTTTTTCTGTAAAGCAGGGAAGAGGAGAACGAGTACGAAGAGCATGCGGGTAAATGCGGCGGTATGCGCATCACCGTCATCATCTGAGGATTCCATAACCAGTTGAAATTTGTATTGAATGTATACAGCGGGAGGACCCTTATGCAACTTTTTCTGGTTAATGTTTTTGTAAAGCCCGGCATTTTTTTCAAACCAGCGATTTTTTTTACGCGTTCGGCTAAATGGGTTTGCAAAATCCCGCCGCTGCATTCAATTTTGCATTGCCAAAACGTAACTATGTTAGACCTGTTTAATTCAGAAGCCGTGAAAACTACTGTCAAGATCGTCGCAGTGATTGTGATGCTGTTCGTCCTCGTAAATGTTTTTTCCTGATCATCGGTTTGGGTGAACGTCATGATGCCCCGCCGGCATGGGGGGGGTGAATTCCCCGGGAATCGTTACACGGTAAGAGTACCCTGCTGAACCGCAGCCAGGTACTTTGCGCAGGCCTGTTGCACTACGTCCTGCAGGGGCGCGAATGAGAAGCCGGGAAGGGTTTCCAGCAGGAGCCGGTTGTCAAACGAGGTCCTGCTGTGGGCCACACGTGCTGTTTCGCGGGTGAGCAGGGGTTTACGCCGGGTGACGACGGACCTGGCATATTCGAGTCGCCACGCTATTTCGCCCATCAGTCGCGACGCCTCACGATGCGGGCGTTTTTTCCCGAAGGCATCGGCGATCATGTTGAACAGGGTCCTGAACGCGATATTCTCGGCGTTCACGATGAAACGCCTGTGGCTGGCGCCCGATGACAGTAACCGTACGGTAGCTTCCGCCACATCTTCCACGCCCACAAACCCGTTGATGCCATTCGTATACCACGGGAAGCCCCGGTAAACATTGCGAAAAATGGCGCAGCTCGACTGGTTCCAGTCGCCGTAACCCAGCACGGTGCTTGGGTTGACGATAATTCCATCGAGGCCCTCCGCGAAGCCGCGCCAAACCTGCAGCTCCGCATGGTGCTTGGTGATGGCATAGTGCGTGTTTGCTGCATTCTCCACCCATTTCCGGTCTTCCGATACGGTCTGTTCCTTTTTGGTCCTCCCAAGCGCCGCGACAGAACTGACATGCAGCAGCCGGCGTACGTTCTTTTCCAGTGCAGCATTCACCACGTTGGCGGTACCTTCCACGTTCACCTGGTACATCAGCTGCCGGTTATGTTTTGAAAAAGAGATGATCGCGGCTGCGTGGATCACCGAATCAACACCCTCCATTGCTTCGGTGAGGGAGACTATATCGCGCACCTCGCCATCCACCCACTCCACCTTTTGGAATATTTCTTCCGGGATATAGAACGGCAGCCGGGCCGACCGGCGTGTTGCCCGCACGGTAAAACCCTTTTCCACGAGGTTCTTAATGATATAGGAACCGATAAAGCCCGTACCGCCTGTGACTAGGATCATGTTGTAGTGTGCTAAAGTATGAAGCCGCGACTTAATAGCTG
>DASUVB010000105.1:0-6842 GCA_036373835.1 Flavisolibacter sp.
ATACCGTTAAGGGTGGAGGAGATGATAATTTGAAAATTTGAGAATTTGAGATTGGCACATTGCCACATTGGCTAATTGCCGAATTTGACGGGTAGCCCCCACGGGGCATTGCCTCATTGATGGGCGATCCGTTTCTATTGACAGGCAGCCCCTACGGGGCACGATTTGGCAGCAGTGAATATGCAAGGCTCATATCGCCAGGTCCGCGCAGGTATCAAAGAATGGCGTCTTTAGCACAATCATCAATAGCTTAATTGGCAAATTGCCACATTGGCTAATTGCCGAATTGACCTCCATTTTCAAATTCTCAAATTTTCAAATTTTCAAATTGCTATCGTCTGCGGGTGAATGGTTATATCCGCATCTCTTTTACCACACCCTGCTTTTCCTGCATTTTTTTCAATTGCTGTTCATCGGTAAGGTCGAGCCGCAGGGGTGTAATGGATACATAGCCGTTTTCCACCGCCCACCGGTCGGTGCCTTCCTCGGCGGGCTCCAGGGGAACGACGGTGAACCAGTAGTGCTTGCGGCCCATAGGGTCAACCCCGGGGACAATTTTATTATCGTAAAGCCGCACGGATTGCCGCGTCCACATGATCCCCTTCGGCTGTGGCGGGAAATTGACATTGAAAAGGGCCAGTTCCTTGTCCTGCAGCAGGAGCCGGAGTGTTTCAGAAACAAAAGGAATGAGGGCCGTGAAATCCGTTTCGTCCTTACCGATAGGCGTGCTTAGTGCGATCGCGCGTACGCCCAGCAGCACTGCCTGCTTGGCGGCAGCCAGCGTGCCGGAATGCCACATGGCATTGCCCAGGTTGGGCCCCATGTTGATGCCCGACAGCACGATATCGGTACGCGCCAGGTGAGTACCGAGCGCGGCACAGTCGGCCGGCGTGCCGTTCACCTTGAAGGCCTGGATTTTGTCCAACCCGATATTCGCCTTTTTATAAGATATAGGCAGGTGCGCGGTGATGGAATGCGAAGCCGCCGAACGCTCCACGTCCGGTGCCATGACCCGAACCTCGCCAAACGCGGAAGCCACCTTCGCCAGGGTGGCAATACCCGGGCTGTAAATGCCGTCATCGTTTGTGATCAGGATATTCATACAATTTTTGTTCAAAACTTCGTGCCACCGGCCGTATTTGGTACAGTTTTCCATCATGTAATAAGCATGAAGCAGGTTCAGGTGATACATAACCCAGGGGCAGGAGATGAAAATCATGACGCGGAAAACCTTAAGACATTGCTGGAACAGCACGGGTACGACTGTACGTACGTGTCGTCGAAGGAAAAGGGCTGGAAGGATTTTGACAGGTCGGGAGACCTGCTGGTGGTCGCCGGGGGTGACGGTACCATCCGCAAGGTGGCGCGCGAGCTGCTGGAAGGAAGGCTGCTCGACAAGCCGGGCGCCATCGCGTTGCTGCCGCTGGGCACGGCAAACAATATCTGCAGGTCGCTTAACATTTCAGGGGACGCTGCCGACATCATTTCCAATTGGGACAGCGGAAGGATAAAAGGCTATGACATCGGCCGTGTCTGCAATGTGCCGGACCACCAGTTCTTCCTCGAGAGCCTGGGCTATGGCGTGTTCCCGTACCTCATGCAGGAAATGAAAAAGCTGGAGGATAATTTCCCGGAGCCGGAGCAGAAGATGCAGAAGGCGCTGGAGGTGCTGCATGGGATCGTGATGGATTACAAACCCCGTGATTGCGAACTGGAGGCCGACGGAACAGATCATTCCGGGAAATACATACTTGCTGAGATCATGAACACGCGTTCCATCGGTCCCAACCTGGAGATATCTCCGGAATCTGATCCCGGCGACGGCTTTTTTGAGATCGTGACCGTGCCGGAAGCAGACAAGGAAAAGTTCGCCGGGTATATCGCCGCTAAAATGGCCGGCCGGGAACAGCCCTATGTGTTCCCGCTGTTCCAGTGCAAAAGCGCCACCATCAAATGGGATGGCACGCATGTTCACCTCGACGATGACATTGTAAAAATGGAAAAGGGAACCACCGTGCAGGTGCAGTTGCGCCGTGGGCTGCTGGATTTCCTGGTGTAGTTCATTGAAATTTTAAATTTTAAATTTTAGATTTTAAATGGAACAGCCAGGGTTGGGAAATGTTGAATTTTGAATTGAATGTTAGATGAAACAGCGCTCTCCATTAAACGAGTTAAGACAGATCCGCCATATCTTTTTGGGTTTGGTTTCGTGTGAGCCCGATGGACAAAATACCCATTCAGCCCCAGGTTCAGTGTCCGGGGCCGGCCTATGAGGACCTGTAACGTTTCATGGACTAAGATCATTCATGCAGGCTGTACGGCCGCGGTGAAATCAACAACTTTTAACGAGGAAACCCTCTGTTTAAACAGAGGGTTAAAACAACATAGTGTATAAAAATCTTGCTGCAAGTTAACTAACGTGAGGTGGCAAAGCTGTTGTAAGAAAACAAAGGGAGGGTTGTTCCCTCCCTTTGTAATGTTACACGTTACACGAACCGAAGCGATCGCAACTTGTTTGCTGATCCGGGGGTGAAATCCCGAAACTGAAAATTGCTCTCGCTACCATCAGCCATTACAATCTTAATTCCCTTAATTCCGACTACCACTCGATCGATTTTGTCTCGATCTATCGTATTAAGAATCCTTGATTTCTTCCTTACGATTACTTCTTTATCAGTTACCTCAACATGCTTTCTGGACTTGAAAAACAAATAGTAAATGGCCCAGGCGGCAACGACAAGATAATTGACAAGAATGAGGATCGTAGTAGTTGATGAAATCGCATCAGCCTTGTACTCTTCGAAAAATACGATGGTGTTCAGAACTGTAACTGCCAACAGAACAAGCCCGATTATTCGGTATCTATTCATACATCAATGGTTTGGTAACAAATCTAAGTTTTTATTCTTTGTGCACGCTCCCATACAACCAGCTGTAATTGAAACCGTGCCAACTGTGATTCGCTGCGTAGTATTACCGTTTATCACACCATTTTTTGTACAATACACTAACAAGATTGTAAGAATTCCGGCTGCAATAAGACTCCAGGGCCACCGGTAATCACGACGCCCTCCTGGCTGCCATTTTTCGACACATGGGCCGGGATGACGATCATATGGTTCTGCAGGCAAGCCTGCGTCGTACCTGAATGCAAAACCCCTCCGGCTGCGCCAGAGGGGTCTGTGTACCGCGTACGGGATTCGAACCCGTATCACCACCGTGAAAGGGTGGTGTCCTAGCCCTTAGACGAACGCGGCATTGTGTATTCGTTTCGGGAGCGCAAAGATAGGAGCGCACCCCATCGCTGCCAAAAAATTTTGAGCCTGTGTGGCGTTACGGAAGTGTTAATCGTTCCCGAGGCCGATCTCGTAATGGCGCTCCGGGATCTCCACATCAGTAAAGCCCTTTTTGATCAGCCTTTGGCGGAACGGCACCTGCACATCATATTCGCCATGGACCAGGAACAGCTTGCGCACCTGCTTCGGATCCTGGCAGGCCAGCCACTGGCTCAGGTCCTCGTAGTCCCCGTGGGCACTCATGCTCCGGATCTGCCCGATCTCGGCGTGCACCTCGTGCTCCACGCCAAAGATCCCGACCTCTTTGGCACCGGATAAAAGCCGGCCTCCCAGTGAATTGGGCTCGCAATACCCGGTCATCAGGATGCTGTTGTGAGAATTCTCGATATTGTTGCTGATGTGGTGCTTCACGCGGCCGGCTTCCGCCATGCCGCTGGCTGAAATGATGACACACGGTTCGTTGCGGTAGTTCAGCATTTTAGATTCGTCAACCGATTTCACATAACGAAGCCCGGTGAAATGAAATGGATCCGAATCCGTCTGCATCACACGCTGGATCGATTTGTTGAAATGTTCCGTATGCTGCTTGATGGTTTCCGTGATCGCCATGCTCAGGGGGCTGTCCAGGAAATAGTCCACCTTTGGCAGGCGATTCTCCAGCTCGAGCTGGTTCAGCGCATACAGGATCTCCTGGGTGCGGCCAAGGCTGAACGCCGGGATGATCAGCTTCCCCTTTTTCTGCAGGCAGGTCTTTTCGATCCATGAGAGCAGCATGTCAACGGACGTAGCCACCGGCTCGTGCAGGCTGTTTCCGTACGTGGACTCCAGGAGGATGTAATCCGCCTGCGGAAAAACCTGCGGTGATTTCAGGATCACATCGCGGTATCGTCCCACATCGCCGGAAAACGTAAGCTGTCTCGTGGCGCCATTCTCCGTCACGCGCACATGCACGCAGGCGCTGCCTACGATATGGCCTGCATCGGTGAACATGGCCTCCACACCTTCAATCACAGGAAACCACTCATTGTAATTCGTACCGGAGAAAAAATCCATGCACGCCTTTGCATCTTCAACCGTGTAGAGCGGCTGGGCCAGCGGCGAACCCTGTGCCTGGCTGCCCTTATTGTGATACTTTGTATCACTTTCCTGGATCTGGGCGGAATCCAGCAGCAACAGTTCGGCGAGCTGCCGGGTTGCTTCCACGCAGAATATCTTTCCCGCAAATCCTTCCTTCGTCAGCTTCGGCAACAAACCTGAATGATCAATATGTGCGTGAGATAAGATCACCGCGTCCACCGTGAGCGGATCAAATCCAAACTTCCGGTTCAGTGCATCGGTGTCCCTCCCCATGCCCTGGAACATACCACAGTCGAGCAGCACTTTTTTACCATTGCCAAGTGTAAGCAGATGTTTGGAACCGGTAACGGTCCGGGCAGCGCCATGAAATGCAATCTTCATCTTTAAAATTAAGCTTTCATGCCTGCCGCATAAAATGCATTATTGCCACTTCAGCTCGATGCGGTTATTTTTCCGCTCCACATCAGCCATCCGCATCGACGGATCAATTTCCACCCTGCGGATGTCTGTCAGCTTTCCTGTAGTGGTGATAACAAACTGCGGATCTGTCCATCTCCATGGCTCGTACACCTTTCGCGTCCCCTGCCCTTCTTCAGCAGGCTTGATGCCGAACGTAAGGTCCAGCGGGATGTAGTGCCATTCCGAGGTTCCATCGTTGAACGTGATCTTCACATCCAGCGGCATCGGGATCTGGCCCACCTGGTTCAGCCGGACATTAGTGCCCTTTTCGTCCTGCCACAGGCTGTCGATACTGTAATCAATGGTCTTCGTGGTATTGATCCACAGGTCGCGGTACCAGTCAAGCTCCATCTGGCTTACTTTTTCTGCCACGCGGATGAAATCGTGCACATCGGGATGGCGGAAGCGCCACTGGTGATAGTAATCCAGCAGGATCTTATCCCGCACGTCTGCACCGGTGATATATCCCAGTTGCTCCACGAAGACGGCGCCCTTGGAGTACGCGCCACTGGAATAGGCATAATTGGTGTTATAGTGGTTGGCATGAACTGACAGCGGTTCAGCCAACGGGCTTTTCGCAAGCATGTAATACCCGGCGTAATTATCACGCTGTGCAAAACCGGTATCACGCGTCAGGTGTGCCAGTATCTTCGACTCGGCGAAGCTGGTGAACCCTTCATCCATCCAGGCATACAGGTTCTCGTTCGTCGCCAGCATCATCTGGTACCAGCTGTGCATCCATTCGTGGATCACCACGTCAGGCCCGGCACCTTTCAATAAGGTAGCCATCGGATACTCCATGCCCCCGTCGCCTCCCTGTATGAAGGAATACTGCTGGTACGCGTAGGCTCCGAAATTCTTTTCGATGTAAGGCAGGGCCAGCGCGGCGATCTCCAGCACGTCTTCCCACTGACCCTGGTAAAACAGGATGAAATTCTCCGCCTTGTTGTCGTATTGCTTTTTTCTTGCTTCAGAAAAAGCCTCAAACTGCTGCGTGAGCTTCTCCCGGTCAATTTTATACAGGGCATGCAACACCAGACCGTCGCGCACCTTTTTGCTCAGGTGAATATATTCCGGGTCGGCGGCCCACACGAAGTCGTGCACATTCGGCGCCCTGAAATGCCAGGTGAGCTTTTCTCCCGACGGTCTTACCACTTTGCTTCCAGTTGTCTCGTACCCATAACCAACCTGGTTGGGATTCTGCAGGTAGCCCGTTCCACCAACAACATATTTCTTATCAATCTTAATCTTTACGTCAAAGTCGCCCCACACGCCATAGAACTCGCGCCCTATGTATGGATCGGGATGCCAGCCTGTTTTATCGTATTCGGCCATCCTGGGATACCACTGGCTCATGCTGAAGCGGACACCTTCCGCGTTGTCGCGTCCACTGCGGCGGATCTGTATGGGAACCTGTGCCTCGAAATTCATGTCGAAAGTCACGTTTGAATGCGGCAGGATGGGCTTGTCGAGAATTACTTCCAGGATGGTTTCCCGCACCTTGAAAGACTGTGGCCTTCCGTTCATTTTCAGTGACAGGACTTTCTGATAACCGGTCTCTGACTCTGTAAGCTTTGATATGCGATCCCTGACACGACTGTCCCAGTCCGCACCACGCGGCCCTGCCACGGTTCCCTGGCGCCGGCTGCGCACATCCATCATGCTCCCGGGCTGGAAGGCATTCCAGAACAGGTGATAATACACTTTCCGCAGCGTATCGTGCGAATTGTTCCAGTACTGCAATTTCTGCCTGCCGGTGAAACGATTGGTCACGACATTCACATCAATGTCCATGTCATACTTCACACGCTGCTGCCAGTAACCCTGCGAGGACAGAGGCCTGGTGCTGCTACTGCTGCTGCTTTGTGCGAATACAAACAATGGCGATATGATCAAAAGCCCTGCAAAAATTTTCTTCATGCTTAAACACCTTATTTTTTTCCCATTAATCGCTCGTTGAACGAAACAACAAGCTTAAAAAGGTCCTCATGCTCATTCAGTGGTAAGGTT
>DASUVB010000106.1:0-6922 GCA_036373835.1 Flavisolibacter sp.
GGAAGTGATTGAACAGCCACACCAGGTACTGTGCCGCATCGAGTTGAACCAGAAAGAAGCATTCATCCCGCTGCACGAAGAAACCATTCGCGGCATCGATCGCAGGAAACAACAGGTTACAGTCGAGCTGCCTCCAGGATTACTGGAAATTTATCTGTAGGAATACCAACCGCCTTGATCGTATTTCTTGCCTGGATCATATGCCGCTGCTCATGCGCGATGAAGAAACGGAACGTATCGCCCAGCTTCAGCCGGATAAACCTGCTGAGGGAAATCGGCACTTTGATAGTGTTCAGGTTCCGCCGCCGCGCTATTTCCAGCAGTTGCAGCAGTTTTTGCTGGTGCTGGAAAAATTCTTTGAAAACGGTTTCAACGTTCAGGCCTTTGTCGGGCCGGTAATCCTTCATCGCCTTCATCTTATTCTTCACTTCGTACACATTCCGCGGCATCATCATATTGGTAAAGTAATTTCCGAAAAAACCGGGCACAAACCAGGCATTTGTATCGCGGGTAATATGGACCATTGACTTTTCAATGGCGGGAAGATAGTACCTGCTGAACATGTTGAGGTGCTCGAGCACCTGTGCCACGCTCCACGTGCCTTCGGAACAGTAGCTCAGTTTTACCGGGTCTGCCAGCCGCAGGTGTTCAGCCGCGGCGATAATATGTCGAACATCAGCTTCCAGTTGGTCGATCAGTTCCTCTGACTTGAACTTTTTCATGCTAAGGGTTTAGTGACCTGACGTATTCAAAATGCAGACCAAGATGAAAAGAATGACAAACGTGCACGATTAGCGGCAAACTTGTCAAGTTTTTGCCTACGTTTGAATGTGGCAGATCCCGTGCGTCATATTGCTCATTTTGACCTTGATGCGTTCTTTGTGTCAGTGGAGATCCTGAAGAACCCGGCGCTGAAAGGAAAGCCACTGATCGTTGGCGGTGACGGGCAGCGTGGCATCGTTGCGGCGTGCAGCTACGAAGCCCGGAAGTTTGGCATACAGAGCGCCATGCCCGCGGTGACTGCCAGGCGGTTATGTCCTGAAGCAGTATTTATCCGGGGCTCCTATCACGATTACAGCCGCTATTCCCGCCAGGTGACCCAGCTCATTGCCGACGCGGTTCCCCTGTACGAAAAGGCGTCGATCGATGAATTCTATATTGACCTGACCGGCATGGACAAATTTTTCGGTGTCAGCCGGTATACCGCATCCCTCCGGGAGCGAATCATGCGGGAAACGGGCCTGCCGATCTCATGCGGCCTGTCAACCAGCAAGCTGGTCAGCAAGATGGCTACGAATGAAGCCAAGCCAAACGGCTTCCTGGAGATCCCGCCCGGAAAGGAGACTGCGTTTTTGTGGCCATTAAGTGTAGATAAAGTTCCAATGATTGGCAGGCAGACCCAGCAGCAACTCTATTCGATGGGAATACACACGATCGGCCAACTGGCCCAGACACCCGTGGACCAGCTGACCTATGTTTTCGGCAACTGGGGGATGCAGTTATGGGAAAAAGCCCACGGCATCTCCGGGTCAGTAGTGGAGTCATACAATGAACAAAAGTCTGTATCTCACGAGAATACATTCCACGAAGACAGCAATGATATCACCTTCCTTCACAACGAACTGGTACGCCTGACCGAAGAAACGGCGTACGACCTTCGTACGGAAGAGAAACTCACGGGTTGCGTAACCATAAAGCTCCGGTACGCCGATTTCACAACCGTTTCGAAACAGGAGGTCATTGATTATACTGCACTTGACAATATCCTGATGGACAAAGCCCGGGATCTTTTCAACCGGTTATATAAGAAAGGAGAAAAGGTCCGCCTGCTCGGAGTGCGTTTCAGTCATCTTGTTCCTATGACCATACAGATGAACCTATTCGACGATGCGGTTGAAAAGCTGGAATTATACAAAACGGTAGACCAGATCAAGAACCAGTTCGGCTCGGATGCCGTAAAAAAAGCCTCGGTAGTCCGAAAGAAAAAATAGGAGGCACCAGTTTTGCAGCGTTTCAACTAGCGCTGCTAATTTTATCAAGCTCTGCTAAAAAAACAATATCTTCAAAAGCTGCCTGAACCCACCAACAAAATTTTAATCTTAAACCATACGAATGTCTAAACTAAAAATCGGCGTTATTGATCTTGTAAGCAAGGGTCCTACAAATACGCTCTGGGCGAAAATCATGCACGCGAACCTGGCCAGCATCATGCCCCAGGTTGTCGCCACATGGTGTGAAGAGGCCGGCCACGATGTGAAGCTGATTTGCTATACCGGGCGCGAAGACCTGTCGAAGGAACTGCCCGAAAACGTTGACCTCGTATTTATCAGCTCATTTACCCAGGCGGCATTGCTGGCTTATGCGCTCAGCAATTATTTCCGCAGCAAAGGTTCTGTAACTGTTCTCGGCGGTCCGCACGCACGCTGCTACCCCGATGATGCCGTCAACTATTTTGATTATGTGACCGGGTTCACCAATGAATCGGTTATCCATGAGATACTGGGCGAATGCCGGCCCCAGCGTCCCGAAGGCAAACGTATCGCGGCGCCAAAACAACCGACAACATTGCCGGGCGTTCGTAAAAGGTGGAAATACATCGACCGGATCCTGCAACAGGCTCCGTTTCTGAAGATCGTCCCGATGATCGGCAGTATGGGCTGCCCCTACACCTGCCCCTTCTGTATCGATTCCACGGTAGCCTACCAGCCAATGGATTTCAATGAGCTTCGCGACGACCTCCGCTTCCTGCTCACCAAGTTCAAGAAACCACTGATTGCCTGGCATGATCCCAACTTCGGTGTCAAGTTCGAAGAGAACATGGATGCCATCCAGTCGGCTGCGCCGGCAAAAAGTTTCCGGTTCATTGCGGAAAGCAGTCTGTCGATCCTGACGGAGAAGCACCTGCAGGTACTGCAAAAGAACGGCTTCATGGCATTGCTGCCCGGCATTGAATCATGGTACGACCTGGGTAATAAATCCAGGACCGGGCATGCAGGCGCCGACCAGAAAGTGGAGCAGGTCTCCGAACACGTGAACATGATGTTCCGGTATGTTCCTTACGCGCAAACGAATTTCGTATTAGGGCTGGACAGCGATTCCGGTAGCGAACCATTCGAGCTTACAAAGCGTTTCGTTGACAAGACACCGGGTGCCTTCCCGGGATACTCGCTGCTGACTGCTTTCGGCGAAGCGGCGCCGCTGAACCTGGAATACCAGAAAGCACAGCGTGTGCTTGGGTTCCCTTTCCATTTCCTGAATAACCACCTCGCCATGAACCTGAAGCCCAAGAACTACGAATGGGTTGACTTTTATGACAAGGTGATCGACCTGACACAATATACTTTTTCCAAAAAAGCGATTTACAACCGTTTCGTGGCAAATCCCAACATCACCGCCAAGTGGATGAATTTCATGCGGGCCATTTCATCGGAAGGCTATGGAAGGATCCGGTTCTTCAAGGAGGTTCGGAGGAACCTGGTGGAGAATACGCAATTCCGCGACTACTTCGAAGGTCAGTCGTCTGAACTGCCGGACTTCTATACCAACATCATTAAAAAGGATCTTGGTGTGTGGTGGAACTGGCTGCCGAAAGAGGCCATCCAGCATGACGCCTATGCGTACCTGAGAAAGTCGTTGCAGGCAGCGTAGTGAGCCGTTAGCCGGGAGTCTGGAGCCGGGAGCCAGGAGGAACTGGTTGCTGGTTGCTGGATTTTCTAACCGCGAACAGCGATCTGCCTTCGCGCAAGGCTACGGCGGACAAAGACCGCAAACTGCGAACCGCATCATCTTTTTTCGGGAAACAACCTGAGTATATCCGCTTCTGCAGCCGCACAGATCCCGCGTTCGGTGATCAGTCCGGTGATCAGCGCGGCGGGTGTTACATCAAATCCATAGTTCAGGGCTGGACTTTTCTCGGGTGCTACCAGCACTTCCACCAGCTCATTTCCGTGCAGGCCGGTGATGTATTTTACTTCGTTGCCGGACCGTTCCTCGATGGGTATGTCCCGGATGCCGTCGCGGATGTTCCAGTCAAAGGTAGATGAGGGCAGCGCCACGTACAGCGGCACGTTGTTGGCCTGCGCTGCCAGTGCCTTCAGGTAGGTACCGATCTTGTTGGCGGCATCGCCAGCCCGGGTCACGCGGTCCGCACCGGTGATCACCAGGTCCACCCGGCCATGCTGCATCAGGTGTCCACCCGTGTTATCTGCGATCAGCGTATGCGGCACACCATGGTTGAGCAGCTCCCACGCCGTAAGTGACGCGCCCTGGTTGCGGGGTCGCGTTTCATCTACCCATACGTGCAGCGGAATACCGTTGTCAAAAGCTTCATAAATGGGGGCAGTGGCGGAACCGTAGTCCACGAAGGCCAGCCAGCCTGCATTGCAATGCGTAAGGATATTCACCGGAGCGCCATTCTTTTTTTGCGCGATATCCCGGATCAGGGTTGAACCGTGCAGGCCGATGCTGTGGCAGAATGCCGCGTCCTCATCCGCGATCGCCTGCGCCGTCTGCTTCAGCACCTGCAGGTTCTCAGCGCTACTGCGGGTATCGGAGATCATTGCAAGCTGTCGTGTTACCGCCCACTCGAGGTTTACAGCAGTTGGGCGTGCCGCTATAAGCTTGCCGGCAGCTTTTCGTATTGTTTCAAAATAGTCCCCCGTTGCAGCACTTTCCCTTGCTGCCAGGTACATGCCGAATGCGGCCGCTGCGCCGATGAGCCCTGCGCCGCGTACGTGCATCTCGCGAATGGCAACAGCCATCTCGTCAGCCGTTCTCACCTCCTGCGTCACAAAACGATGGGGCAGGAAGCGCTGGTCAATGATCCATACCGAATCATCCGGCTCCATCCAGATTGTGCGATAAGGCTGTCCCTGTACCCTCATGTGGTGAATATAGCAAAACATCCCAACCGTATCATGAACCTATGGGAGGGAATCATCTTTTGCGCTCGACACTTATGCTTAATTTTACGCCCCTAAATCATTTAATATGCAAACTGCCTGGAAAGAATATCAGGATAAGAATCAGCAAAGGTTTCTCGATGAAATGCTGGAACTGCTGCGCATACCGTCAGTAAGCGCCAAAAGCGAACACCGTGATGATATGCGGAAATGCGCGGAAATGGTCAGGCAGCGGTTGATCGATTCGGGGGCGGACAAAGCTGTAGTAATGGAGACAGCAGGCCATCCCGTAGTATATGGTGAAAAGATCACCGATCCTTCCAGGCCAACGGTTCTTGTATATGGACATTATGATGTTCAGCCGCCGGAGCCGCTGGAACTATGGAACAGCGGACCATTTGACCCTGTTATCCGCGATGGGAAAATATTCGCACGCGGCAGTGCCGACGACAAAGGCCAGTTCTACATGCACGTCAAGGCCATGGAGATCATGGCAAAGACAAACACCCTTGAAACAAATATCAAGTTCCTGATCGAAGGTGAGGAAGAAGTAGGCTCACCCAACCTTGCAAAATTCGTTGCGGAAAATAAGGAGCTGCTGAAAGCAGATGTGATCCTTATCAGCGACAGTGCCCTGCTCAGCATGGATACTCCAACGCTGGATGTGGGCATGCGCGGCCTTTCCTATATCCAGGTAGAAGTGACCGGCCCCAATCGCGACCTGCACAGCGGCACTTACGGCGGCGCAGTAGCCAACCCGATCACGATGCTGTGTAAAATGATCGCGTCCCTTCATGATGAGAACAACCACATCACGATCCCCGGATTCTACGATGATGTGGCCGAAGCCACTAAGGAAGAGCGCGAGCTGCTTGCCCGGGCGCCGTTCGACGAAAATGAATACAAGCAGGAACTCGGCGTAAAGGAATTGTGGGGCGAAAAAGGTTTCACCATCAATGAAAGAACGGGTATCCGGCCTACGCTGGAACTCAATGGTATCTGGGGCGGATATACCGGTGAAGGTGCAAAGACGGTGTTGCCTTCAAAAGCGTTCGCAAAGATCTCAGCGCGCCTGGTACCCAACCAGTCGTCGGAAAAGATCACGAAGCTGCTGATCAGCCACATTGAAAAAATTGCGCCTCCCGGCGTTGCGGTGAAAGCGGAACTGCACCACGGTGGCGAGCCCTATGTAACCCCGATCGACAGCAAGGGCTACAGGGCAGCGGCAAAGGCCATCCAGACGACATTCGGGAAAGATCCCATCCCGGTACGTGGTGGTGGCAGCATTCCCATCTGCACGATCCTGGAAAAAGAACTTGGGATCAAGATCGTGTTCATGGGTTTTGGTCTCGATAATGACAATCTCCATTCACCGAATGAAAAATTCAACCTTGAGAATTATTACAAGGGCATTGAGACCATCCCGTTTTTCCATAAGTTTTACGCGCAGAATAATGGGAAGTAATATTGGGGTTGAACAATAGTTGAACAATAGTTGAACAATGGTTTGACAATAGATAAACAGTGGTTTAACCTGAAGTCGAGCTGCCGGAGGCCATTTCAGCAATCGTTAATCGATCGTTCAACAACGGTTAAGCAATTGTTCAACTATCATTCAACAACCGTTAAGCAATCGTTCAACTATCGTTAAACAACCGTTAAACAATTGTTCAACTATCGTTCAACAACCGTTCAACAACCGTTAAACAATCGTTCAACTATCGTTCAACAACCGTTTAACAATTGTTCAACTATCGTTCTACTCCTAAATCTCCGCCATGGCTGAAAAGGTGCGGGTCGACAAATACCTTTGGGCGATACGCGTATTCAAGACGCGGACGCTGGCGGCTGCCGCGTGCGACAGTGGGAAAGTGAAAATGAACGGGACCAATGTGAAGGCATCGCGGCCGGTAGCAGTCGGGGATGAATATGAAATCAAAACCGAGGCGCGGAAATGGGTCGTCCGGGTGACCGGCGTCCTGGCCAACCGCGTTGCCTTTTCCGAGGCCATTAAATATTAT
>DASUVB010000107.1:0-6036 GCA_036373835.1 Flavisolibacter sp.
CAAAGGCTTCGCTCCGGCTGTTTCCGGTAATTTTCTTTCAACACTTCCAAAGGCTGGCAGAACCGTGTTTCCAGTTCTGGCTCGTGATCGCGCGGAGGAACATCATCAAACACCTCCGGGCGACGCAGACCCGCATGGCCGGCAGGCATGGATACAAAAACCACCGGGTTCCTGTTGGAGGACGGCGGTTTGCGTTTTGACTCCATCCGCGGCAGGGGCACTTCCTGTACCAGGTCTTTCAGCTCATCAATCTCGCTCGGGTACTTCCAGAGTACGCTCACATTTTCGATCCACACAAGGTCGAGGGGCTGCAGACCCTGCTGCCGTAATTCTTCCATCGTAAAGGGACCGGATTCCCTGTTATTCCTCAGCAACAAAAATTTTTTCATACTTGGGGATGTTCTATTCCGCTAACGGAGAAAATACCGTGCCTAATGCTTGTCGGGCCGTGCAATTACATGGTCCCGGGACAGTGGGATAACGCGTTGGTAATATGTCCTTAAAAAGGAGAAAAGATCAGGTTCTTAGGCGCAAAAGGGGTACATTTGCCGACACCAAATTTGGACCTTACAAGCGCTGAAATGGAAGAAAATTTTCAACCCCAGGAAACGAACGATATCAACCGGATCATACCAGTAAACATCGAGGAACAAATGAAGACCGCCTACATTGATTATTCAATGTCGGTGATCGTGGGCCGGGCCCTGCCGGACGTCCGTGACGGCCTCAAGCCGGTGCACCGCAGGATCCTGTTTGCCATGAACGAGCTGGGCATGGGACCGAACCGCCCCTACAAGAAATCCGCGCGTATCGTGGGTGAGGTGCTGGGTAAGTATCACCCGCACGGTGATACAGCCGTGTATGATGCTATGGTGCGCATGGCGCAGGACTGGAGCATGCGGTATACGCTGATCGACGGGCAGGGTAACTATGGCAGCCAGGACGGAGACGGACCGGCGGCAATGCGTTACACCGAGGCACGCATGCAGCGCATGGCAGAGGCTATGCTGCAGGATATTGAAAAGGATACCGTTGACTTCGGGCTCAACTTTGATGATTCCCTTTCCGAGCCAACAGTGCTGCCTGCCAGGATCCCACAACTGCTGATCAACGGGTCCAGTGGTATCGCGGTGGGTATGGCCACGAACATGATGCCCCACAACCTCAGCGAGGTGGTGGATGGCTGTATCGCTTACATCAACAACCGCGAGATCACAGTGGATGAGCTGATGCAGTACGTCAAGGCGCCCGATTTCCCGACAGGCGGGACCATCTACGGGATGGAAGGTGTCAAGGCTGCTTTTCACTTCGGCCGCGGCAGGGTGGTGCTTCGTGGCAAGCTGCACGTGGACACCAAGCCCAGTGGGCGCGAGCAGATCATCATCACCGAGGTGCCGTACCAGGTGAACCGCGACTCACTGTGCGACCGTATCGGTCAGCTTGTCAATGAAAAAGTAATCGAAGGCATTGCCCATATCAATAACGAATCGAACCAGAAGGAAGGAACGCGCATTGTCGTGGACCTGAAGCGCGATGCGGTTGCCAACGTGGTGATCAACCAGCTTTACAAATTCACGGAGCTGCAGACCAGCTATGGCATCAACAATGTGGCGCTGGTCAAGGGAAGGCCGCGCATCCTCAACCTGCGCGAGCTGGTCTCGGAATTCATCGAGTTCCGCCATGAGGTGGTGGTGCGCAGGACGCGCTTCGAGCTTCGCGAAGCAGAGAAGCGTGCGCACATTTTGCAGGGATACCTGATCGCGCTGGACCACCTCGACGAAGTGATCGCGCTGATCCGCTCGTCTGCTACACCGGACCTTGCAAAGGACAACCTCGTAAATGCAGGCTGGGGCCTCGACGAGATCCAGGCCAAGGCGATCCTGGAATTGCGCCTGCAGCGCCTGACCGGCATGGAGCGCGACAAAATCCGCCAGGAGTACGACGACCTGATGAAGCTGATCACCTACCTGAAAGGGGTACTCGAAAATGAAGACCTGCGTTACGAGATCATCATTAAAGAACTCAACGAGGTAAAAGATAAATTCGGCGACGCGCGCAAAACAGAGATCACCTACCTCGATAATGAAGTAAGCATCAAGGACCTTATCAAGGAAGAAGATGTGGTGATCACGATATCGCACCTGGGCTATATCAAGCGTACGTCAGCGACGGAATTCCGTGCGCAGCGACGCGGCGGCCGTGGAGCTGTCGGCGGGCGCACCCGCGAGGAAGACTATATTGAACACCTGTTCGTGGCCAGCACGCACCACACGATGCTTTTCTTTACTGAAAAAGGACGGTGCTACTGGCTGAACGTGTACCAGATACCGGAAGGGGAGAAGAACAGCAAGGGACGGGCGATCCAGAACCTGCTGCAGATATCACCCGATGACAAGGTGCGCGCGATCATTGACATCGCCGACCTGCAGGATGTGGAATTCGTCAACAGCCATTACATCGTGCTTTGCACGAAGAAGGGCATTATCAAGAAAACCGCGCTCGCGGACTTCAGCAGGCCGCGCCAGACCGGCGTAAATGCCATCACCATCGTGGAGGGCGACCAGCTCCTGGAGGCAAGATTAACAGACGGCGGTTGTGAAATCATGATGGCTGTTGCATCTGGTAGGGCAATACGCTTCCCTGAAAGGACGGTACGGCCGACCGGCAGGGGTGCCATCGGTGTCACCGGTATTGAAGTGGATGATGCCAATGACGAAGTGGTGGGCATGCTGTGCGTGAATCCTTCAACCCCGGACAGGACGGTGCTGGTGGTCAGTGAAAAAGGAAGCGGCAAGCGGACGCCGGTAGATGAATACCGCATTACGAACAGGGGCGGAAAGGGCGTGAAGACGATCAGCGTGACGGACAAGACGGGACGGCTGGTAGGCATCCTGAATGTGGCAGAAAAGGAAGACCTGATGATCACCTGCAAAAGTGGGGTCACCATCCGCATGAAGGTGGCCGACATCAGCGAGCAGGGAAGGGCCACGCAGGGCGTAAAGCTGATCCGGATCGACGAGGGCGATGAGATCGCGGCCATCACCCAGCTGGATGTGGAAGAAGCCGAAATACAGGCGCTGGAGGGAGAGGAAACAACCAATCCGGCGGGAAATCCATCTGAAGGAGAGAACCCGGTAGAACTCTGATTACTCAATAAATCAATCACAATGCGAAAAGTTGTTGTAACACTGTTGTTTGCTGTATTTTGTTCAGCCACTTATGCCCAGAAGCTGGACGATGTCAAGGAAAAGATCCAGAAGCAGAAATATGACGAGGCAAAGGAGAAGATCGACAAGATCATGGCCGATGCCAAGTACCAGAACAATTCCGAAGCCTGGTTTTACAAGGCGCAGGTGTACCAAACCCTGGCGAAGCTGAAAACCGATACGGCGATGGCGACGGCAGCCCTCCAGGCTATGGGAAATTACCTGGAACTGGAAAATGCCCGCAAGGACCAGACGCAGAAAATGCTGTTGTCCGCCCTCGAGGGAAACAGGACCGCGTTTGATATCTACACGACCTATTTCCAGCTGGGTGCGGAAAGTTTTAACACAAAGAATTATGACAGGGCGCTGTACAATTTCGAGCGGGCATTAAATGCCTTCGAGCTTTTATCACGCTACAACCTCACGCCTGTCAAATTTGATACGTCAGCTGTTTTGTATGCAGGAATTTCCGCGGAATCCCTGAAGAATCATGACCTGGCGATCAATTATTATTCAAAGATTGCCGAACAGCGCGTGGCGGATACATCATACCGCTCCATTTACGAGTACATCGTGGCCCACTACATCCGCAAGCAGGACATGGACAATGCAAAGAAATACCTCACTATCGGGCAGGAGGTTTACCCTTCGTACCAGGGCTGGCTCGCCTACGAGCTGGATATGGCTGGTGATGACAAGGACGGCAGGCTTGCCAAGTACGAGGAGCTGATGAAAAAGTACCCGGGCAATTACGACCTGGCAATGGATTATGCCATCCAGCTGCTGAACCACACATACTCCAATGAAACGAAGCCGAAAGACTACGCGGCCCGGCAGGAACGGCTGAACAAGGCGCTGCTGGACGTGCTGGCGATCGAAGAAACGGCGATGGCCAATTACCTGATGTCACGCCATATCAACAACCAGATCGCTGACCTGGAAGAGGACCTGCGCGCAGTACGCGGTACGGGCGCGGCGGAAGTAGCGAAGCGCAAGGAGATCAATGCGAAGATCACGGCGAAGAACGAAGACCTGTTCAAGTATTCGGAAAAGACCTACAATATGTTCAGCAGGGACCAGGGCTCGCTGAAGAACAATGAAAAGGCGTATTTGCGCGAGGTCACCAACAACCTCATTTACTATTACCAGACCAAGAAGCAGAACGACAAGGTGGCCTTCTACCAGGCGAAGCTGAAGGAGATGAAATAAGAAGCTTACTGATGTTTTGAAGCCGGCCATGTGCCGGCTTTTTTATTGGGACAGGGGAACGGCCAGGCTTTCTCACCTTGTGCAAGAAGCGCGGGCCAAGAAAAATACAAATAGCCCTGTGCGCCTGTTTAACATAATATAAATTATAGGCTGAAATATGCATCCGGTCAGGGAGCCGCAGGTGCAGCTGGTCAAGTGTCATTGTTTGAGGCGGACGAAATCCATAACTTGACCTATGCTTAAAAAGATCCTCCTTGTCCTTCTTGTCCTGTTCATCATCGCGCAGTTTATTCAGCCGCCAAAAAACAACGGCGCCGCTGACGGACCAAATGACATCACGCATGCGCTGAATGTTCCCGCGAATGTGATGGGCGTGCTGCGGTCTGCCTGCTACGACTGTCATTCCAATCACACGGACTATCCCTGGTACAGCCGGATCACACCGGTGAACTGGTGGCTGAACGATCACATCGAGGAAGGCCGCCACGAGCTCAATTTCAGTGAATTTGCCAGTTACGATACTAAGAAGCGCCGCAAAAAGCTCGAAGAGACCGAAGAGCTGGTCCGCAAGGGCAAAATGCCCCTGTCATCCTACACGTGGATCCATGCGGACGCGCGCCTGGATGAACAGCAGAAATCCCTGCTGGCCGACTGGGCGGCCGCCGCTGCCGGGCGACATGAAAATGATGATTAGCGTTTGAAATTCGCGGCCTGCTTCCGGTCTTCGCTGCCTGGCACCGATGCCGTTGGCGCTGGCGGTGAACCTGTGGGTGCTGTCACTGCTTTTTGTTTCGGGATCGGCCCGGGGCGATAAAACTCTTTGAATATCAGGCGTAAACTCTGGTCGTATGTAATATAATTATAGATCCAGTTGATAAAGACCATGATACGGTTCTTGACGCCCAGGATCAAAAACAGGTGCAGTCCCATCCAGATGATCCATGCTAAAAAGCCGCCCAAATGCATCTTCGGCTTTGGAATGTCTACCACCGCCAGGTTGCGTCCCACGGTAGCCATCGAACCCTTGTCGTAATACTCGTACTCCAGGAACCTCGTGGATTTTCGCTCCATCCGTTTCAGGTTCTCGGCCAGTACATCGGCCTGCTGTATGGCTACCGAAGCCACCTGGGGATGCCCGTTCGGCCATTTCGGTGTTTCCATGGCGGCCAGGTCGCCCAGCACGTAGACATCCTCCATTCCGGGAACCCGGTTCCGGCGGTCCACCTTAATGCGGTTTCCCCTCACAACAAGCTCTTTATCAATTCCCTGTGGCACATTACCCCGTATTCCGGCGGCCCAGATGACGGTATTTGTGGGGATCGTCCTGCCATCGTCCAGCAGCACGTTCTCGCCATCATAATCCTTTACGAGCGCGTTGGTCAGGATCGTTACGCCGAGCCGTTTCAGGTAGCGTGACGAATCCGCCGAGGACTTCTCGCTCATCGTGGCAAGTGTCCTGTCCCCGCCCTCCACCAGGAAAATGTTCATCCTGCTGAAATCCAACTCGGGGTAATCCTTTGGCAACACATGCCGTTTCATTTCCGCCAGCGCTCCCGATACCTCGACGCCGGTGGGTCCGCCACCCGCCACCACGATGTTCATCAGGCGCTGCACCTGTTCC
>DASUVB010000108.1:0-12208 GCA_036373835.1 Flavisolibacter sp.
GCGTCCGGCAATCACGGCGATCTTGGTTGTTCCTATGTCAAGCCCCACAATGATTGGTTGCTCGTTGTTCATGATATGTTGTTTTTAGTTGTTAGCCTTCATCGTCAGGCGCGCCGCTGCATCACTGCTTTTGGCTGCACCTGTTGCTTTTGTGCACCCGCCGCGCGTGCTGGTGCTGTTCTCCGTGGTTTCTCAGAAGGGTTGGGATTGGTTTTCACAGGAACAGAATCCTGCCGCTGTACTTGCTGCACCGGTGGTGTGTTCATAGCCGTTTCAGCCGGTAATGGATTACTATTCATATTGTGCAGATTATTCTTTTGCATCAGCTCCTCGATGTTCTTCTGGAGCTGTACCGAATCAACTTTTGACATTGCTTCCTTTTTCACCGCAACAACCTGGTTGCGGAACCGCACATCAAGCACACTATACTTTGTGAAGCCGGTTCTACTGGTCACCTTCTGGTAAAACAGTAACAGGTGCCCCAGCTTCCGGTCGAGGTCTTCACTGTTTCCCAGGCGGATCACATGGTCGCCAATCAGCGGGATCATCTCGAACTGTCGCTCCGGCGTGATGTCGATTTGCCCCACCTGCGCATTCCAGAACGGGTGCGCATATACATACGCGCTCACGCGGCTTACTTCCTTCAGCAGCAGGCTGTCCCGTCGCCCCAGCTTCCGCGCCGAAGGGAAACCGGTGACAACGGGAACACGGACTGTCATACGGTTCATCAGTGACATCCGGTGTCCAGCCGTATCGATGTAAAACGATTTTCCCTCCGTGGTAAAAACCCTGGCAACCGGCTCCCGCTCCTCTACATGCACATACAGAACGTTGCGCGTATCGAAATACAACTCTGCATTGCGGACCCAATCGTTTTTTTCCAGAACCGACTCGAGCTTTGCAAGCCTGAAATCCGTCACCGGTTTCTTCGTTGGTGATCCTTTCAAAGCCTTTTCAACCATTTGCTTCACGTCATTCCTGGTAATAAAAAGCTTCCCGGAAGCGCCTTCGATCAAGATGACCATTTCGGTGCACACGTCGGCCTGCTGGCGGCGTTGCGCGGCGATCAGCAGCATGGTCAGCGCAGCCAGGACCAGGATCCACAGGATCAGCACGGCAATTCTTTTTATGGTGGTCTTACCGGTCACTTGTTCTCAATAATTTTTTTCAAAGGCTGCACCAGCATGTCAATATCGCCGGCGCCTGCCATTACGATCACTTCACCGAACTCCTTGTTCAACTGGTGGTCCTGCATCCAGGCAGCCAGGTTTTCTTTTTGCACTATCTCCCGGCTGGCATGCCGCATCTTGTTAAGGATCATTTCGCTGGTCACACCTGCAATGGGCTCCTCGCGTGCCGGGTAGATTGGCAGCAGCACCAGGTTGTCCGCTGTATCCAGCACCCGTGCAAAACCATCCGCCAGGTCTCGGGTCCGCGTGAACAGGTGGGGCTGGAAGATCACAGTCATCACCCGCTGCGGGAACAGCGCCCTGACGCTTTTCAGCAATGCGTTCAGCTCCTCAGGGTGGTGCGCATAATCATCCACCAGCACGGGCGATATATAGGCGCCCGGCTCCTGTTGCCGGGGGGGGATGATGTATTCAAATCTTCTTTTCACGCCGCGGAACGAATCCAGCCCTGAACGTATCTGCTCATGATCGATCCCGAGCTCGTGCGCCACCGCGGCAGCTACCAGGGAATTTTCCACGTTATGCATACCACCGATGCGCAGCGCGGCCTCCTGTATCATGGCACCCGGCAGGTGAATATTATAGGTATAACCTCCACCGCTGATCTTCACGTCCGACGCATAGATGTCTGCTGCATCATTCTGCAGGCTGTACGTCATTTTGCTTTGCGCCTTTATCTCCCTGACCCTTGCGAGCCCGAACTTGCTGATCAGTATTCCCTCCGGCTTTACCTGGTTGCCGAACTGCACAAAGGCATCCTGCATGTTCTTTTCGTCGCCGTAGATATCAAGGTGGTCCGCATCCATCGCGGTGATCACGGCGATATCAGGTGTCAGCTTCAGAAAGCTCCGGTCGTATTCATCGGCTTCGATCACGCAAACATCCCGCTCGCTGCTCCAGAAATTGGTCTGGTAGTTCACCGAAATACCACCAAGGAATGCATTGCAGCCATAGCCGCTGTGCCGCAGCACGTGGGCAGTCATTGTCGAAATGGTGGTCTTGCCATGTGTTCCTGCAATGCATATATTGTAAGAATCACGGCTTACCGCCTGCAGCACATCGCTACGTTTTACTACCGGGTAACCATGTTCCCTGTAATATCTCAGTTCTGCATGATCGTCCGGAACGGCCGGCGTATATACCACCAGGTCCACTTCTTTCGGAATGTTGCTGACATCCTCGCTGTAATGCACGGCAATTCCCTGCGCTTCCAGTTCCTTCGTCAGGTCAGTGCTGGTCCGGTCGTAGCCGCTGACCCGTACACCTTTTGAATGAAAGTACCTGGCCAGCGCACTCATACCGATCCCACCGATGCCGATGAAGTACACCGAGTCGATCGACGCGATGCGCCCGAGCGGTCCTGATGCTTCTATGTTCCCGGGTGTGGTCATGCCTGATATGTCATTTTCAAAATTTCCCCTGCTATGATTTCATCTGCATTCATCACTGCGTGACGTGCAATATTTCCAGATAATTCCTGTTGTTGCAGCGGGTCCCCGGCCAGCTTCAGCAGCATGGGGACCAGCTTTTCACGAGCCTCGCTGTCTGCGACCATCAGCGCTGCATGCTTTTCTGCAAGGCTTCTCGCATTGGCGGTCTGGTGGTCTTCCGCAGCAAACGGGTAGGGTACGAATAAAACGGGCCTCTTCACGGCACATAATTCCGCTGTTGCCATGGCACCCGCCCGGGACACCACGATATCAGCGGCTGCATATGCCATCTCCATACGGGTGATGAACGCCTCAACACGTACATTACGGTACGACGCCGCGGCCTCCAACCACTTTGCTGCGCCAGTTTTCCCGGTTTGCCAGATCAACTGCAGTCCTGCATCATCGATCGCCTGCAACCCAGCTGCTATCGCCTCGTTCACCGAGCGCGCACCAAGACTTCCGCCAATCACGAGGATCGTCTTCCTGTCACTATCGAGCCCGAAAAAGGCATTCGCATCCTGCCTGCTGATGGTGCCAACATCACGGATCGAAGGACGGATCGGGTTGCCTGTGATCATGAGCTTCGCCGCCGGGAAAAATTTTTCCATTCCCTGCGCCGCCACGAAAATCCTGGTCGCCTTCTTTCCCAGCAGGATGTTGGACTTGCCGGCGAACGAGTTCGACTCGTGTATGAACGTGGGAATGTTCTTTGCCTGCGCATAACGAAGCACCGGGAAAGATGAATAACCACCTACACCAACCACCGCGTGTGGCCGGAACTTGCCGATGATCCTGCGCACCTGAAAAAAGCTTTTCACCAGCTTGAACGGAAGAGAAATATTTTTAAACAAAGAGCTCCTGTTGAAACCTGCGATGTCCAGTCCCTCGATCGGGTAGCCGGCCTGCGGCACCTTTTCCATTTCCATTTTTCCTTTCGCGCCCACGAAAAGCAGGTTGGTCGCGGGCTGCTGCTTCTTCAAAGCATTGGCAATAGCGATCGCCGGGAAAATATGCCCGCCCGTTCCGCCACCTGCTATGATCACCCGGTATTCCTTCATGCCGCTGCAATATTATTTTCAGGTTCCTCTGCCGTTTCTCCCTGTGTCTTCTTCCCCTCCAGCTGTTCCACGTTCCGGGCTACACTCAAAATGATCCCGATGGACAGGCACGTGAACAGGAAGCTGCTTCCTCCCATGCTGACAAGAGGCAGCGTTACTCCCGTCACCGGGAACAGGTTCACGTTCACGGCCATATTCGCCATCGCCTGGATCACCAGCGTGAAGCTGAGCCCCAGCGCGAGGAACGCACCGAACGCATACGGGCATTTCTTGAACAGCCGTATGCTGCGGTACAGGAAAACGAGGTATATGAAAATGATGAAGGCGCCCCCTACAAGGCCGTATTCCTCCATGATGATCGAATAGATGAAATCATTGTACGCCTGCGGCAGAAAGTTGCGCTGCGTACTGTTGCCGGGACCCATTCCGAATATGCCGCCATTGGCAATGGCGATCTTCGCCTGGTTCACCTGGTACATATCGTCATTGGCTGCCTCAGGGCTGCCATAGATAAAATCTTCAACACGGTTGACCCAGGTGGTCACGCGCGCGAACATGCCGGACGAAGCGCCCGTGGTAACAACATCATCCTCCGCCTGGTGCGTCTGGTGGCGGACAACCGCCGCCATTACCAGCATCACCACGGGGATCAGCGCGCAAAGTATGGTGACCATCAGGTGCTTTGAGCTGACCCTCCCGATGAACAGCAGGAGCATGCAGCTGGATCCCAGCAGCAATGCCGTGGAAAGGTTCGCCGGCGCGATGAGCATGCAGGTCACTGCTACCGGGATGATCACAGGAAGAAAACCCTTTTTAAAATCCTTGATCCGGTTCTGCCTGCGGCTGAGCAGGCGTGCGAGGAACATGAACAGCGCAAGCTTGGCCAGGTCGGAGGTCTGCATCGTCATGTTAATGATCGGCAGGCGGATCCACCTGCTGCCTTCGTTCAGCCGGACGCCAAAAAACAGCGTGTATAACAGTAATGGGATAGACAGTATGAACAGGATCTTCGCGATCCGGGAATAAATAGTGTAGTTCACCCGGTGGGCGAAATAGATAATGCAAAATCCAATGGCAATAAAAGCCACCTGCTTGAACAGGTATACCTCCGTGTTGCCTTTATACATTTTGTATGCGAGCGATCCTGTGGCGCTGTACACAACGAGCAGCGACATCAGCACCAGCAGGAACACCAGTGCCCAGATGACCTTGTCACCCCGGGTGCCGCGCAGGATCTTGCCTGTGCGGATCGCGGCCATTTCAGAAAATGTGATATCGGCGGGCTGGCTCATAAGTTTTTAACTGCATCGCGGAACTGGTTACCACGGTCTTCATAATTACGGAACAGGTCAAAAGAGGCACATGCGGGGCTAAGCAACACCACGTCACCAGGGGCGGACAGCTGGAATGCAGCCTGTACGGCATCAACGGCACCGGACGTATCGGCAAGACGAACAATGCCGTGGAAAGCTTCATGGATCTTGCTGTTGTCCGTTCCCATGCACACGATCGCTTTTACCTTTTCCTTCACCAGGTCCAGGATGAGCGAATAATCATTTCCCTTGTCAATACCTCCCAGGATCAGCACCGTCGGCTTTGTCATGCTTTCCAGCGCGTACCACGTCGAATTCACGTTGGTCGCCTTGCTGTCATTAATGAACTCGACGCCGCGCACCGTGGCCACTGTCTCCATACGGTGTTCCAGGTTCTGGAACGTCTGCACGGCTTCGCGGATCTTGTTCTTCCTGATATCCATCGTCGCGCCTGCAACACATGCTGCCATGGTATTATATTGATTGTGTTTCCCTTTCAGCGCAAAGTCATAGATGCTCATACTTTGCTGCTCCGAGTTCACTTTTACATGCAACTCGTTGTTTTCGATATGCCCGCCTTTCTCAACTTTCTGCTTCATGCTGATTGGTAGTTGTATTGATAGAATATTATGTCGGTTTAACTGACCGGTGATCACGTCATCATCCAGGTTGTAGATGAAATAATCTCCGGGTAACTGGTTCATCGTAATGCGGAATTTGCTGTCGATATACCTGCTGAACTGGTAATCGTACCGGTCCAGGTGGTCCTCGGTGATGTTCAGCAGCACGGCAACATCCGGGCGGAATGTGTGAATGTCATCGAGCTGGAAAGAACTGATCTCAGCGACATACAATGCCCTGGGATCTTCAGCGACCTGCCGGGCAAATGAATATCCGATATTGCCCACGAGCGCGCAATCCAGTCCTGCGGTCTTGCAGATGTGAAAGATCAGCGCAGTGGTTGTCGACTTCCCGTTGCTTCCCGTGATCGCGATGATCCTGCTGCTCCCCTTGTGCCGGTACGCCAGCTCAATCTCGCTGATGACCGGGATACCTTTCGCCCGCACCTGTTTCACCCAGGTGTTGCTATCGGGTATGCCGGGACTTTTCACCACTTCACCTGCAGAAAGCAGGATCCCTTCATCGATGGACTGTTCCACAAAGGGGATCCCTGCCTGCTGCAATTCATTACGGTAACCATCTTTCAAAGAACCCTCGTCCATGAGTACAACATCACTGCCTGTCGTTTTTGCGAGTAATGCTGCACCAACACCGCTTTCTCCTCCACCTAATATGACCATTCGTTTACTCATGCCTTCTCCCGTATGCCGGGACATTCAACATTTGGGACGTGTACGGAATGCTGGTTTTTCACACGCATTGCATTTGATGATCTGCACCACAATCACGTTCCGGACATCAAGAATTTTCATAGACTCGGATGTCGTCGGGCGGTTTTTCAATCAATTATCTCAGCTTCAGCGTCACGATAGACAGCACGAAGCATAATATTGTTACGATCCAGAACCGGGTCACGATCTTGGATTCATGGTATCCCTTCTTCTGGTAATGATGGTGCAATGGGCTCATCAAAAGCAGTCGCCTGCCTTCACCGTATTTCCTTTTTGTGTATTTGAAGTACACGACCTGCGACATGACACTCAGGTTCTCTACCAGGAACACACCGCAGATCAGCGGGATCAGCAGCTCCTTGTGAACGATGAACGCAAGCGCCGCGATCAGTCCTCCCAGTGTCAGGCTGCCGGTGTCGCCCATGAACACCTGCGCGGGATAGGCGTTGTACCACAAAAAGCCAATGCACGCCCCGATCATGGCGCCCACGAAAATGGTCAGGTCGCCCAGGTTGGGAATGAACATGATGTTCAGGTATTCGGCAAACAGCCAGCTGCCGCTGGCATAGGCGAAAATGCCGAAGCACGCCGCCATGATCGCCGACGTTCCTGTTGCCAGCCCATCCAGGCCATCAGTGATGTTGGCACCGTTCGACACCGCGGTAACGATGAAGATCACGATCAGGATGTACAGGACCCATGTGTAATCACGCCATGATGCCGGGAGCAGGCGTGAATAATTGAATTCATGTCCCTTCACAAATGGTATCGTCGTGACGAAGGTTTTTGCTTCCACGAAATACTTCTTCCTGCCGCCGAGTTCTTTTTCAATGAGCTGTACATTGGTGTGCGACGGGTCCCCCTGGAACTCCCGCAGGATCTTTACGTTCGGGTTGAAGTACAGCGTCGCACCCACCACGATACCCAGCATCACCTGGCCGAATATTTTGAACTTGCCCGCCAGCCCGTCGCTGTCGCCTTTTTTGTAAGCGACGCCTTTGTCCTGCGCGATCCGCTTTGCGCGAAGCTTCAGGTAGTCGTCGATGAAACCGATGGCACCCAGCCATACGGTGCAGAAGATCATCAGGCGGATATAAACCTTTGTCAGGTCGGCCAGCAACAGGGTCGGGATCAGGATCGCGAGGATGATGATGATACCACCCATCGTTGGCGTACCCTTTTTCTGCTGCTCACCCGCCAGGCCGAGGTCGCGAACGGTTTCACCGATCTGCTTCCTGCGCAGGTAGTTGATCAGCCGCTTGCCGTACACGGTCGTGATGAACAGGGACAGGATCACTGCCAGCAGCACCCGGAAGGTGATGAAGCTGAAAAGCTCTCTTCCCGGGAAGCGAAGGCCTTCAGATCTCAACCATTCAAATAAGTGATACAGCATAATTATTCTTTGTTCTGTCCTGTTTTATTTTAACGTCACTTCCCTAACAGCTCAAACATCTCCAGCAACACCTCCTTGTCATCGAAATGCTGGCGTGCGCCATTGATCTCCTGGTATTTTTCATGTCCCTTGCCTGCGACCAGCACGATGTCCTCCGGCTTCGCCATGTTCACGGCTGTCTTGATCGCCTGCCTCCGGTCCACGATCGATACGTATTTTCTCTTTGCCGCGGTGGTGAGCGTTTCTTCCATATCCTGGAGGATGCGCTCGGGATCCTCCGTCCTTGGGTTATCACTGGTGAAAATCACCTTGTCGCTCAGCTCACATGCCACTTCACCCATCAGCGGGCGCTTCGTTTTATCCCTGTCACCTCCGCAACCCACTACAGTGATCACCTGCTCGTGTCCCTGCTTCAGGTTCTTTATGGTCTCCAGCACATTTTCCAATGCATCCGGTGTATGCGCATAGTCAATAATCCCGATCACGTGTTCACGCGGGGACAGGATGTAATCGAACCTTCCCTCCGCGCCGGTAACATTACTGAGTGCCTGCAGCACCTGTTCAGAACTTTCCTCCAGGCATACCGCCGCGCCATATACTGCCAGCAGGTTGTAGGCATTGAATTCCCCGATCAGGCGGAAGTGCACTTCGCGGTCGTTGACGGTCATCAGCAGGCCTGTCAGCCGGTTCTCGAGGATCTTGCCCTTGAAGTCCGCCATTGTCTTCAGGCTGTAGGTATATTTTTTTGCGGGTGTGTTTTGAAGCATGACCATGCCGCGCTTGTCATCGAGATTGGTGATGGCGAATGCCGCCGGCGCCATGCCGTCAAAAAATGCCTTCTTCACCCGGATGTATTCATCGAATGTCTGGTGGTAATCCAGGTGATCATGGGTGATGTTGCTGAAGATGCCGCCTGCAAACTGCAACCCCGCGATGCGGCGCTGGTGAATGGCGTGCGAGCTCACTTCCATGAATGCATGCGTGCACCCGGCATCGGCCATTTGCCGCAGCAGCGCATTCAGCGTAACAGGATCAGGTGTCGTGTGGGTTGCCGGAACCACGGTCCCCGCGATGATATTCTCTACGGTGCTGATAAGGCCCGCCTTGTATCCGAGAGCGGTGAACAGTTTGTACAGCAATGTTGCAATGGTGGTCTTGCCGTTGGTGCCCGTTACGCCGACCAGTTTCAGTTGCTGCGTGGGCTGGTCGTAAAAATTATGGGCCGCATGTCCCGCAGCCTCGCCGCTGTCGCTCGACTGGATGTACGTGATACCCGGGCGCACCAGGGCCGGCATTTGCTCGCAGATGATGGCGACCGCGCCCAGCTCGATGGCTTTGTCTATGAAACGGTGCCCGTCCACAGCCACGCCGCGCACCGCGATGAAAAGATCGCCTGCCTTTACATTGCGGGAATCAATATGCACACCGGATATATCCACATCCGTATTTCCCGCGAGGGCGATGGTGTGTACCTTATATAATATGTCGCTCAGCTTTTTCACTGGTTCAATAAAAGAGTTACTTCCTGTTGTTTATTTATCGGTTCGCCGGGCTGCACATCCTGTGCGACCACGCGGCCTCTTCCTTTCACGATTACTTTCAGGTTCATGTTCTCCAGCATGTACAACGCATCCTTCAGGGTCATGTGACGCACATCGGGCATGCGGTTCTTCTGCACATTCCCGGGACGCATCACGATGTTGAGCCGATCGCTGCTGATGCTGCCCCACGACTGGTCTTTCGTGGAATCCACGTGGCGCACCTGCAGGGTGCCAAGCACATTCCTTACGTCCTTCAAATGACCTGCATAGGTGGATGCAGTACTGTCCGGCACAACTGGTAGGGTTGTACCCGATTTGCCGCGGACATATTGCGCATAGAGTTTTGCGGCTACTTCGCGGAAGACCGGGGCAGCCAGCTGGCCACCATAATGCTCTGCTGCGTGCGGGCGTGTCCTGATCACCACGATCATGGAGTACTCCGGCTTGTCAGCGGGGAAATAACCAACGAACGACGCCTGGTACACTCCGTGGTGATATTTGATATCGCCACCGGCGACATGCGCAGTCCCGGTCTTTCCGGCCACTTTCACCGGGAAGCCTTCAAATACCAGCCGGGCGGTTCCTTCGGTGATTACAGCCTCCATACATTCACGGGCCGATTTTATCACTTCTTCATTGCTGATCCTGTCATTCACCACTTCGGGAGAAAATTCCCGGATCGTTACGCCATTGCGGCGGATACTGTTCACCAGGTAGGGCTTCATCATTTTCCCATCGTTCGCCACCGCGTTGTACAGCATCAGCGTCTGCAGGGGGCTCACCTGGATGGCATAACCAAAGCTTGCGGTGATCATAGCATGCAGCCCTTCGCGGTTCCGTGTAAGCTTTGGCAGGCGGGGAGCACCTTCACCCATCAGGTCAATGCCGCTGCGGCGGTCCATGTGAAATTTTTTCAGGTAGTCCCTGTACTTGTCAGGACGCTCGGCGAATGCGTGGTAGGCGATCCTGCTCATTCCTACGTTCGAGCTGTGTGCAAAGCATTCCTTAACGCTCATCCTCGGCTTCGGCGCACGCTCCGCATCGGTAATATTTCGCACGCCTACGAAGGCTGTGCCGGTACCGATATCGACGAGGTCATTCATCTTCACGCTGCCATGATCGAGCGCGGCCAGCAGGGTCACCAGCTTGATCGTCGACCCGGGCTCCGTGGCCTGTAGCGCGTAATTGAAGTTTTCAGTGTAATTGCCTTCTTTGTCGCGGCCCAGGTTGGCAATCGCCTTGACCTTGCCCGTCGCCGTTTCCATGATGATGCAGGTGCCATACTGGGATTCGCTCTTCAACAGCATGCGCATCAGCGCACCTTCAACGATATCCTGCATCCTGATATCAATCGTGGTAATAATATCGCTGCCATTCTCAGGGTCTATATCGTAACCTTCCACAGGAACGGCTGCACCTCCCGCAATAAAGCGCACCAGCCGCTTGCCGGTGGTGCCGCGAAGCAGGCTGTCGTACGTTCTTTCAAGCCCCACGTTCTGCGCATTGTCGCGTGACAGGCCGATGGTTCTTTTTGCAAGCAGGTCGAACGGGTTGAGCCGGCGTGTCTTCACTTCCGCGATGATCCCGCTCTTGTTGCGGCCGAACCGTACCAGCGGCAGCTCGCGGAACCTGCGGTACTGTTCAAATGAAAGTCCTTTGCGGATCAGGTAATAGCGGTCCTTTTCGTTGTAGGCACGCTGTAATTCCCTTTTGTATTCGAAGGTGCTTTTGTTACCGAAAAATTTTGCCAGTGCTCCAGAGAAGGAATCTATATACTGCCTGAACCTGCGGCCGTTCTTCTCGCGGAGGCCGTCGGCCTGCATGTCCATATAGATATCGAAGTAGGGAACGGAAGTGCTGAGCATTTCACCATCTTCGCTGAAGATGGTCCCGCGCTCCGCATCGATCTCAATAAACCGCTGGTGCAGGCTGTCCGACATGCTCCTCCAGTAGGAACCCTGGACCTGCTGGATGTAGAACGCGCGACCCAGCACGATAAAGCTTAGCAGCACCACGCCGAGGAAGCTCAGGTACACTCTCCATAATATGTCGCGTTTGATTTCCACGCTGCTGGTCTTGTTTATTTTAATTGACTACTATCGGTAAGAACCACCGGCTCACTCGTCAGTTCCTTCAGCCCGAGCGGTTCCACTGCTTTGATCAGTTCACTTTGCTTGCTCCTGAATAAAGCCTCGCCCTTGACGGACTTGTATTCATACTGCAGTTCCTTCAGTTGCCTGCTTGTTTTATTAATGTCACGAATGGTTTTATCTGCGTAATGCCCGTTGTAGATGTACACGACCGCCATCATGGCTAAAAAAAGAAAGAACGGCACCTGCCTGACGATCGCCTGGTAATTCAGGAATCTTTTCCAGCTAAAGCGCAGTTCTCTATCCTTAGGCGTTTCAGGTCTCATAAACAGTTTTACCAGATGTTTTCAAAGGGTTTATATTTTTTCCGCTACCCGGAGCCTTGCGCTTCTCGATCGCGGGTTCTTTTTCATTTCTTCTTCTGTTGCCGTCAACGGCTTCTTGTTAACGGGTTGCAGGATCTTCACGCGCTGCCTGCTTTCAAAAGGATGTTCTTCCTCCTCTTCAAATGTGTTGCTGCGAAAGAACTGCTTCACGATCCTGTCCTCACCTGAGTGGAAGGTGATCACAGCGATCCTTCCTCCTTTTTTCAATACCTGCGCCGCCTGCTCCAGCATTTCCCGAAGGGCTTCCGTTTCTTCGTTCACCTCAATGCGGATCGCCTGGAACACCTGCGCGAAATACTTGTTGGGATTTCCCTTCACAACGGCCCTGACAGCATTCCGGAAACCATCTACCGTCTGTATCGGCTGCGACCTCCTGGCCTCCACGATCGTCCGCGCCAGTGTTTTTGAATTCGTCACTTCGCCGTACTGCTCGAATATCCTGTGCAGCTGCT
>DASUVB010000109.1:0-2959 GCA_036373835.1 Flavisolibacter sp.
ATATACCGGTCGTGCGCTTCAAACTTTGCCGCTTCAGCAGGTACGCCCTGCTTTTCCGATACCGCCGCATGAATTTCCTTCCCATCGATCTCGTATTTCCCAACCTGCAGGGACGCCAGGTCGCGTGATTCAAGAAATTCCAGCGCCTGCCGAAAGCGCGGGTGCAGCGATGTATAATTTGTGAGCTGGTCCAGTGTATCGACGATCATAAATTCCGTATTAACGTTGAACGCGGCCGGATGCGTCACCTTTCACCAGGTCCTTGACTTCAGCCAGTGTTGCATGGTTCAGGTCACCGGGAATCGTATGCTTGAGCGCGGACGCCGCCACACCAAATTCGGCTGCTTCCTTCATCGGCATTCCTGTCACCAGGCCATAAATGAAACCGCTGGCGAATGAATCACCGCTGCCGACGCGGTCAATGATCCGAACCTCGTACTGCTTCGTGTGATGAAATTCGTTACCGTCAAATACCAGCGCACTCCAGCCATTATCGGAGGCACTGTGACTTTCGCGAAGCGTTGAGGCGATATACTTAAACCCGAAAGCTTCCTTCATCTGCCGGAACACGCTTTTGTACCCCTCCAGGTTCAGCTCACCCTTTGTTACATCGGTCCCTTCCGCTTTGAAACCAAGCGTGGTCTCTGCATCTTCCTCGTTGCCGATACACACATCCACATACTGGCAAAGCCTCGTCATCACCTCCTTTGCTTTTTCTTTTGTCCATAGCTTTTTGCGGTAATTCAGGTCGATGCTGGTCGTATCTCCTTTACTTTTCGCAGCTTTCAATGCTGCCTCAGTCAGCGCGGCGCTTTTGTCGCTGAGCGCAGGCGTAATCCCGGTTGTATGGAACCAGTCGGCTCCTTCAAAGATCTTATCGAAATCAAACTCGCTGACATCAACATCGGCAATGGAAGCGCCGGCACGATCGTAAATCACCTGCGAAGCGCGCATGGAAGCACCGGTTTCCAGGAAGTAAATTCCAAGTCTTTTGCCGCCACGCGCGATAAATTGCGTATCCACCCCATAGCGACGCAGGTGGTTGATGGCCGATTGCCCGATAGCATTTTCCGGTACTTTCGTGACAAAGGTTCCATTCAGACCATAATTGCACAGGGCCGCCGCGACATTGGCCTCGCCGCCCCCGTAAGTAACATCGAATGAATCCGACTGGACAAAACGTTTGTAATCCGGTGTGGACAACCTGAGCATGATCTCTCCAAGAGTAACAACTTTTTTCGGCATGAACTTTCTTTTAAAATGATAACTATAACGCAACCTTCATGTGAGGTGGCTGGTTGATTTCTTTCCAGTTAAAATAATTTGCTGCATTGTTGTAGCAGATATCGCGAATGATCTTACCCGTCCATTCGATATCTTCCGGGAGCTCCCCGTTCTCAATTTCCTCTCCGAACATGTTACAGAGGATCCGCCTGAAATATTCATGGCGCGGATATGAAAGAAAACTGCGGCTATCCGTCAGCATTCCCACGAATCGGCTCAGCAGGCCCATATTGGAGAGCGCATTGAGCTGCTTCACGATGCCATCTTTCTGATCGAGGAACCACCATGATGATCCAAACTGTATTTTCCCGGCAACTGAGCCGTCATTGAAATTGCCGATCATCGTGGCCATCACCTCGTTGTCGGCAGGATTCAGGTTATAGAGGATGGTTTTCGCAAGCTGGTTGTTCCGGTCAAGGCGGTCGAGGAAGGTGGCAAGTGCTTTTCCCTGTGAAAAATCGCCAATGGAATCCCACCCCGTGTCCGGACCCAGTTGCTGCATCATCCGCGAATTATTATTGCGCAGGGCGCCTAAGTGGTACTGCTGCACCCAGTTCTTTTCCCAGTCCCAAACCGCGAAGATCTCGAGCATCGCCGATTTGAACTGCAGGTTTTCCTGCAATGAAATGCTGTGTCCCGTACGCAGCTTTGAAAAGATCGATCGGATGTCTGCATCCGTGTAGGGTTCCGCATACACCTGTTCCAGCCCGTGATCCGACACGGAACAGCCCATGGTGGCAAAATAATCGTGACGACCCTTGAGCGCGTCGAGGTAATCATTATAAGAGGATATCGAAGTACCTGATACGGCCTCCAGCCTTGCAACGTATTGGTTGAATGCAACCGGGTCATCGGCGTTCATGGCCTTGTCCGGGCGAAATGCGGGGAGTATCCTGATCTCGAAGCCGTCCGCTGCCAGCTTGTTGTGATGTTCAAGTGTATCAACCGGGTCGTCGGTGGTGCACACGACCTTTACATTCATTTTCCGTAGCAGGTTCCGCACAGAGTATTCCGGCTGCTGCAGCAGGTCCGTACAGTGATGGTAAATCTCGTCGGCCGAATGGCGGTTGAGGATCGTATCCACACCAAAATAGCGTTTCAGTTCCAGGTGGGTCCAGTGATACAATGGATTCCGCAGTGTGTAGGGCACCGTCTCCGCCCAGCGCAGGAACTTTTCATAATCCGAACGCCTGCCGGTGCAGTAACTTTCATCAACACCGTTGGTTCTCATCGCGCGCCACTTGTAGTGGTCTCCATACAGCCACACCTGCGTCAGGTTCTCGAACTGGTGGTCGCTGGCGATCTGGTCCGGCGGAAGGTGACAGTGATAATCGATCACTGGCATCTGCTCCGCGAAATCATGATACAGTCTTTGGGCAGTTTTGCTGTTCAGCAAGAAATCTTCGCCCAGGAATTTTTTCATTATTTCAAATAAATTTTGATCTGCTGTTACAGGCTGACACCCCTTTTCCAGGGAATAAAATCATCCTGGTGATTGCGTACTGCTGCTACTTCCGTCTCACCGCTGGCTACCGATATTACATACTCGAGTATCCTGGTGCCTGCTTCTTCAATCGTTTCGCTTCCTTCGATGACAGTTCCCGTATTGATGTCAATGATGTCATGCATCCGGTTAAAAAGGGCTGTGTTGCTCGCAATCTTTACGACCGGTGCT
>DASUVB010000110.1:0-10866 GCA_036373835.1 Flavisolibacter sp.
TCCGTTACCTGTTCAAGATCGGCCTGGGTTGGATTTCGTTTCTTACCATACACGGAAATCCTCAGCGACGAGCCATACATGACCTTGTCACCGGCTCTGTAATGATCCGCGCTGATAAATAGCCGTTGTCAGTTCATCAAAGGTTGTGATTCCAGTCTTTAGAAGAGTCTCCTTAATTGTTGGGGGCACCGCTGTCGATCCAGCACAGGACCGCGTTTTTTTGCGCGGTGGTCAAAGAGCCATTTTTAGGCATGGCACCCGAGGCGACTGCATTACGGATTGAAGTGCGATGGTCGAATACCTGCTGGTATGTGGTCAGGGCACCGGGACCGTTGTTGCTGCCGGAGGCATGACAGCCGGTCAATGCACACGACGACTGGATGATCGGGTTCACATCATTGGCAAAACTTTTTGGCGTGCTGCAATCGAGGCCGGTACCCACCGGGTCATTGCTTTTACTGCACCCAATTACGATGATGGCAGCTGTGACTACAAGACAAAAAACTTTCTTCATAGTGTTTGTAAAAACGGTTTGCGCATCCTGTTGGTTGCCTGAGTCAGATATGGTTAGCGCGCTTTGACAGACGATGTAACCGTTCAGGTGCTTGTTATTCAGTGTGATTCACCGGAGCAGCCGTGTAGGGCAAGCTACGACCCGGCCTCAGGGAATTCCTTTTCAGACGCCGGATGTACCCACATTTTCATATCACGCCGTCCCTGTTTTTCTTTCGGTTTCCTGTTTCTCTTTCTGACCGAAGCTTTAGTCCCTTCGCTTAGCTACGGCAACTGGACACGAGGTGACAAACCTCAAACTTCTTCCGCCAGGCGTTCCTCCGGAACGCGACGTGCTCCCTGCGCATTTTCGTTCCAACAACCAGGCGTTCTTCCGGAACGACCATTTCCCCGACTGGCATCTTACGGTATTCTCCCCGCCCTTCTGCCCCATGGTCTGAAAGTTGCAGTAGTGCTCGCAATGAAGCACCTCCAACACCAGATTGAATGGCTATTGAACAACAGTCCCGCCACCAGGGACCGTTCTGTCCTGTACCGCTCGGTTGTGATCACGCTGGTGGTGCTGCACGTGTCCTTTATTATTTTTTGTCTTTTCAACAGGACCTGATGACTTCCAACATGAAACACCGTATATACCTGCTCCTGTCGCTGATCGTGCTGGCATTGGTACTTTACCTGATGTTTACTGACAACAATTCCTGATATGAAGTCTGTTTTGAACCGTTTAGCAATTGTCAGCCTGTTTTTTTATGTGCTGTCCGTCGCTCATGCGCAGAACGGTACGTGGTCGCCCGACTCGCTGTCGATGGCAAATCCGAATTTCCGTATGGAACGTTACCATGATGTGCTGCGTCATCATGACCCGATCATGTACCTGGCCTTTCCTGTCATCACGCCGCTCGACGACAGGCGCGTGAACCTCCGCAATGGCGAGGGTAAGGAAGGCTACCTGGGCGAGGGAAGCCTGGCCTACCGCTTCGTGATCTACAAGGGTAAGTATTACTCATTTCCTTTCTTTCAACGCCTCCGTGGCACTTTCGATGTGGAGCTTACCACGCGGCTCACGAATGATGATTCGGCACCGTTACTTCCGCTGAATAACAAGATCGGGCTGGGGGTGGACTACCTGTTTACGCCCCTGAGAAACCTGGTGCAGGAGAACCCGACGATGGTGTGGACCACGCTGCAGCTTCACCATTACTCCAACGGGCAGGCGGATTCATTCTTTATTCCCGGGGCAGTGCGACGTAATAATTACGCGAGTGGTGATTTCAGCACCAATTATTACCGGGCCTTATTGAATCTGGCATTCAATGTTCGCCAGAAAAGCATTATGACCACGTCTTTCGGATACCAGCACGATGTGGACCTGGGAGGACCCCTGAGCCGCAGCAGGGAATTATATAATTACTATGGCGATGACCGCCTGCTGTTCCGCTTCCAGGTGACGCGCAAGCCCCGCCTGGTAACTGCCAATGTCAGAAATCGTTTCACCGCTGAACAGGATACGGTGAAAGTGGAGGTGCGCCGGCAGGTGATGTTCCGCACGGAACTGGAGTACATCCTGGGTGATATGCCGCTTTATCCCGGCGACAGCAAGCATCGCGTGGGATGGCACAACTATCTCACCTATATGCCTTCACTTACAAATGAAGTAGGATTCATGCTGCATACATTCATTGGCCGTGACTACCTGAATATCCGTTTTGATGATTACGTTTTTATTGGGGAGGTCGGACTGTATGTCAAGTTCAATTCACGATGATGATTTCACCATCATCACAAATTCATCTTAACTCCATAGCCGTATTTTTTTGATTTGTCCGTATCGGACTAATTGTTCATTTTTTGCAGTTTGTCCTAATTAGGCAAGATTTTGCATTTTCTGCCGGGACAATGGTGTTTTTCATATCGACAACCGATGATCATGGAGCATCAGGAGAACGAAAAGCGATCTCAGTGGAGGCACTGCTGCCTTCAATCAGCCTGGTATGTGCGCAACAGATATCCTGCAACGATTCAGAAAGGCCTTGTGTAAACCCGATCCGGGGATAAGCGCAGAATAGGCTGTGCAGCTGGCCCGCAATTACCTTTGACCACAGGTTTTCAAGTTGCACCGTGGCTCCATTCAAACCCTGGGACCACAGCAATGCTACCATTTCGCCGAATGCCCGAACCTTACGGTTGTTCGTACGGGCGCTGCGGATGATCTCACCAACGGTGTTCATGAACAGCAGCTCATCGGGCCATCCATTGACCATGAACTTGTCTAAGATTTTTTCAGCATTGAGCGGGAAGTACCGGTTGCCGGCGAGTATCCAGGCTACGTCAAGACCGCGCACCTGTAATGCATTTTCCAGCGCCGCCAGGTGTTCTTCCGTCGCGATCACCACCATGTTGTCACCAGTTTCTATGCCGTGCATTACGAACCCCGCAAGGGTATTGATGAATGCCTCGTCGTTTTCGTAGATCTGCAGCAGGTGTTCTGCGGGTGCTATTTCGCCCCAGAATACGTCGGCGGGGGCATGTTGCCAGGTTATGGTGTTTTCAGGTTGCATGTTTCTACCGTATAGATAAGAACATGCCAATTATTCAGCGGTCGATGAACCTTGTTTCCAGTCAACAGGCAGTCGTGCGTAGCGCTTTTTTTGTTGAATCTGAAAGCTTTAGAAGAGGACTGTATTTCCACAAAATGTACACCTGTCCATGGTTTGCCACAAGACAGGACACGTAGAAACCTTAGTTTCCGGCTGCAATCGTCGTTGACGGAACGCGACAAACAGCGGCGCGGTGCAGCACCAGTCGCTCCTGCTGTATTGAGAAGCTGACCTCAACCCACCCGTTATAAAAGCCATCGGGCCTGATCAATTGTACGGGTATGTATCGATGCGAGGCCTCTTTCCAGTCGCCTGCCCAGAAGGGAGGCTGCGTCGTGCCGATCACTTTCTGCGCCAGCACGATCGTCGAAGCGTTGTACCAGTTGTACCCGTTGAAATCTGCGGTGCGAATGCTGTCGTTGTACTGCATCACAGGTATGGATTCGTGCTCATTTACCGGCAGGCTGGCATAAAATGAAGTGCTGACCAGCCACAGGTACTTATCCTGCTGGTATACAGCATCGCCCACCAGCATCGTCCCAAAATACACATCCTTTCCATCCAGTCCGTCGAGGTTGAACGACGCCCCCTTTCCAAATGTGACCACGCTGTCGCCGAGATTCGTAATTCGCATCTGCGGGTGACCCGGTGTGACTGTTCCGGGTGGCACCTCCTGCTTGCGGCACGAAATAAATACGGAAAGCACTACTGCTGCGAAAAGGACAACTCGTTTCATGCTACAAAATTCAAAGGAGAACTCCTGCCGCCACGACCGTTCTGTATGAATTGTGGGGAAATGCGCACGAACTGCTGATAACCGGTTCTCCTGACGATTACCCGGAGCAGGTGCCCAGATAACAACCGCAAGCTGCACCTGCAAGTTTGCTGTTTCTGCCCGTTGAGAGACTGCCTAGTTTCATGCTTCATCAATAAAACAATTGTTATGAGACGTTTAGTTTATGCAACTGTATTGTCAGCCCTGATGCTGGTTCAGCAGTCAGCCGGCGCATCGCCTGCAAGGCCTGATCCCGGCCTTATTCATGGAGCTTACCTGGTGGATTACACCGTATATAATGAATGCACGGGCGAAATGGTCCACGTTTCCGGCACCATGAACTATATCCTGAAATTCAGCCTTGAAAATGGCATTCAGAAGGCTATTGTCGTCTACTGGCCGGCTGACCTGACGGCAGTAGGCGAAACATCAGGTAGCTTCTACCGCGTCCGCAGCCATGAAAAAATAGCGACCAACGGCGGCATTGTGGCAGGTCAGTTTATGTGGAACATTACATCCATGCTGCAACTGTCGCTTCCCGGGAAAGGGAACCAGTTCCGTCACCGTTTTACGGACCAGTTTATGTGGAGCGCAACGGACGTAAATGTCGTAGACAGGATCATCCATGACACGTCGTGCAATTGAGTGATCCGGGCATGTTGACCAAGCCGGTTGTCATACTCAGCTGCATGTGTGTGGCAACCGGTATTGCCTATTTCGATCAGGAGCTGCCAGGGCGATTGTATACGAAGTCGTTTCGTCCGGGCAATCAACTTTTAACTGTTCGCAGAAAACAGGCCTCTGGCAGTGGAGAAGGGAACAAAAGCGTACGACCCCCAACACTACAATTCAAGCTTTAACATCCACCATCCCGTCACACCATCATCTCGTCGATCGCCATCAGGAATTCCTTTCGCTTGCGATGTGACACTTCCAATTGCTTGCTGTTTTCCATGATCACATAACCGCCGTCGTGGCGCTGGTATTCTTTAACGCGGTTCAGGTTGATCAGGTGGGAGTGATGAATACGGAAGAACTTCTGGCGTTCCAGCTGGCTCTGGAAATCGCCGAGCGTTTTTGATGACGTCATCTTGGCGCCATCCTTCAAAAAAATATTCGTATAGGTACCCGAAGCTTCGCAATAGATGATATCATTAATAGTTACAAAGACGATCTTGTCCGACATGCCGATAGCGATCTTGGTTTCCTGCAGCGAATTCTTTTGCTGCATCATGCGCTCCAGGTTGATCAGCTGCTGCAGCACCGTGTTCTCGCCGGCGCTGATATCCTTTTTTACCCTGTCAATTATTGTTGCGAGGTCGTCAGCCTCCACCGGCTTCAGCAGGTAATTCAGCGCCCGGAGCCGGAAGGCTTCGACGGCATAGGCGTCATGCGCGGTAATAAATACGACACGCAGGTTCGGGTCATTCACGGAACGCACGAGCTCAATCCCTGTTGTACCGGGCATCTCCACATCAAGGAACACCAGGTCGGGTTTTAATGTGCGTATCAGCTGCAATCCTTCCTCGGGCGAGTTGCTGGTGGCCAGGATCTCCACGTCATCCTTTGCCGTCATTTGCAGGATCATTGAGATGACATCAACTGCCGATGGCTCGTCGTCAATTATGATGACTTTTATCATACAGTATGCTTTTAAATGAATGATGCCTCAGGGGAACGCGGATCGTGACCCGGGTGCCGCTGGCTTCGCCATTGCTCTTCAGGTCAGTAGTTACCGACTCAATCCCGTAGCCGTATTCCTTCGATAACAACCGGAAGCGGCGCGACAGCAACTCCATCCCCCGCGACTTATGCGTGCCACGGTAAAGAGCCTTCAGTTCTGCTGCCTTTTCGCGACCGATCCCATTATCCACGATCTCCATTACCAGTTCCTCGCCCTCACGCCGAACCCGTATGGCCAGGCGCTTTTCACCTTTACTTGGCGACAGCCCGTGCCAAAGCGCATTTTCAATATACGGCTGCATGATCATATTCGGAATGCGCGCGTCAGCAGTTTCAACACCACTGACCTCGATGGAATACTCCAGGTCAGGAATACGAAGTTTTTCCAGCGAAAGATACAGGTCCAGGAAGTCAAGTTCCATCTGGAGCGGGATAAAGGGTTTCTCCGCGTGTTCCAGCAGCATCCGCAGCAACTTGGCAAAGCGCGCGAGATACGTATGAGACTTGTAAGCATCGTTCCGCAGGATGAGCTGCTGGATGGCATTCAGGGCATTGAACATGAAGTGCGGGTTCAGTTGCGCACGCAGGCTTTGCATCTCCAGCTCCGTAACCTGCATGATGTGCGCGGTCTTCTCTGCCTCCTGCTCGCGGATCTGCGCAAGCTTTAGCTCATGCTGCCGGCGTATGATGCGGATCCTTCTTTGCACCAGCACAAACACCAGTACGCCCAGCACCGCGAGGATCGCAGCGATAAAAGCCGGAGTCTGCCAGAAAGGAGGCAGGATGAGCATATGAAGTGTGGTGGGCATAGAGAACGTGGCATCGGCGCCTGAAGCCCGAACCAGCACCGTGTAGTCGCCCGGGGCGAGGTTGCGGAAGATCAATTCGGGTGTGCCCTCTATCTCCACCCACGATGTGTCATTTCCCTTGTGCAGGGAATACTGGTACCTGATGCCCGGCTGGTGGTAGAAGCTTCCGTCTGAAAAATAATATTCGATGGTGGAATAGCCGTTATGCTTCACCGTGATTCCGCCCTCCCTTTGCACGGAGTCAAGCGGCAGGGGCATATTGTCGATCCTGATCGATGTAAACCGGATGTTGCCTGGCCGCCCCGGTCGCAGCAGCGAATCGGCATTCAGTCGAACGATACCGCTCCTGCCATAGAACAGCAGTTCACCATCGTCCGCCGGTGGCAGGTCGTCAATGGTAGGGGAAAGACTGGAGAAAAAATCCCGCCCCGACTTCCATTTCCAGGACTTGTTCTGTTCCGGAATTACACAGGCGATGTCAAATTGCCCGAACAGCCAGAGCTGGTTTTTGTATTTCCTGACGGGCGTCGAAAAATTAGCAACCCTGCCGGTGAGATTCACCAGGTGTTGCACCGCACCGGTATGCACATTAATGATATCAACATCATTCTGTGATTTCAGCAGGACGTGCTTACTGTCATAGTTCGACATTCCAAAAATGGGATCGGCGCAATAGGATGTCGTGTCATCCTTGCGGTATTTAAACACGCGTGTGAGCCGGCGTGCGCCCAGGTCGATGCGCAGCAATTCACGCTTCGGGAAAATGTCCACCAGCAGCGTATTGGATTCGGGATGCACGGTAAAGGCGAAGTCGAAAAAAATCACGGAAGTATCCCTGCGACCCACTACGAAATGATCAAGCTGGCCGGTCGCGGTTACATACCGGAAGCAGGTATCGTTGTAATAATACCAGCGGTTTCCGTCGCGGTCAGGCATTCCGCGATAATAATAGCGGCGTGCAGCCGGTGGCCGGATGGAACGAACCGACAGGCTGCGTGTGTCGAGCATGAATTCGCTTTTCACCCGGTTCATCAGGTTGCTGTAATGCGGTGCGTCCGGTGTGTTGCGAAATACACAGATGTAAATGCTGTCCGCGCTTTCTTCACGATCCCACGTGACATATTCGCCCTGCTGCCCCAGCACCTGGTGCCGGATAACATGAAATGAATGATCGAAAATATAAAGCTGTGGCACGTTGTCGCTCCATGAAAGCACCGCGTAACGGTTGCCGGGTATGCGCCGGATGCCTATTACTCCATAATCTGCGCTCACCGGGAATGGAATGAACTGCAGCGCCCCCGCCTGTTTGCGAAGCAGGTTCAGTCCTGATTTGGATGTCGTCCAGATCTCGGTGCCTCCGTCCACCACTTTCGGCACAAAGGCGCGCGGGTATCCTTCCGAAATTCCCCAGAAGCCAATCGGTTCGCCGGGCATGGATTTGAAATATTCAAAGCGGTCATCAGCCGTAAGCCGGATGAGTATGCCCGATGTCGTCTGCAGCCAGAGGTGGCCCGCAGCATCGATCACGGGCTTTGACAAGGCTATGGCGGCCGCTGTATCGTTGACATGCACACGTAGTTCACCGGTAAAAGAATACGACGTCATCCGGCCATCTGCCGGTTGGAACTTCACCAGGCGCCTGCCGTAATCATGCGTCACCCACAGGCAGTTCCGCCTTTCATCAGGGGTGATGTGCCAGATATCATTCAACGCGGACAACGGGCGGTAAGCGGGTGGAAGGGGGCGGGAGCCCTGGCCTGTGCGGCTGTTGAACAGGTAGATCCCGTCGGTATCCCGGTTGTGTGCATAGTGCAGGTCGGCAACCACCAGCGCATTCTCCTGGTCGATGAAAGCGACATCGTTAAACACCAGGTTTTTCTTCAGGGTATCAGCGGAAATGAATTTCTCAGTGACGATTGTAAGCTTCCCGGTGCGGCTGTTGTAACGATACAGCCAGCGTTCGAAATCCTGCAGCCATACATCGCCGGAAGGATCTTTGAACATCTGGATAATCGACTCAGGATATTTTTTGAGGCCGGGGAACCGTTGGGCGGCGGTCTGGAATTTCTCCGTCTGCGGGTTATAGAATACAAGGCCTTCTCCACCCATCCATACCTGGCCATCACCCGGCTCGCAGAAGTTATATACGGAGTTGACCGGGCATGTGAAAGGATCTCCTTTCCGGTGCGTAACGTTTCGAAAGCGCACACCATCGAAGGTTTGCAGCCCTGCCAGTGATGACAGCCACAGCACACCGCGCCGGTCCATATACAATGTATTCTGGTTCGAAAGGAGGCCGTTAGCCTCGGTGAAGTGCCGGACAACATAGGACTGGTCCACGCGGCTGGCTTCCTGCGCATTCGAAAGCAGGGCAGCAGGTAATAACAGAAGGAACAGCAGGCAGCGACGCATAGCTTCTATTAAGTAACTACAATTGTAGGGTATTTCAAAAAGCGGCTCATGCTTCTCTTGCTAATTGTGGCGGCCGTGTTTGTAAGTGTGCTTAATATGCGGATGTTCCGCAAACGCAGGTCATAGGTGCGGCGACTCCTGCATGGTAGTTCCGTTCGTGGTCATAAACCGCCTGTACGTACAGGCCAGCCCGGCCAGCGCGATCAGGTACCCCATGATGGCAGGGGCAATGTGTATGGGGATGGTATAGCCGATATAGAAATGAATGCCGATGGCAGCAGCGAAGCCCGTATTTACTGTAAGAAAGATGGTCTCCCACATGCTGCGGGTTTCTTCCGCCCGCCGAACAATGAAAAAGATCATCAGCCCGATGGTGGCGACGCCTCCCCCGAAGCACGCACGGTCATGCGCGATCAGCGGCAACAGCTTTTCACTGACGCCATTCAGCGTGCTGCAGCTGGCGATGCCGATGAATTCCATGTCCTGCGGCACGAGGATCGAAGTCATTCCCACGATCATGATCGTCATGCCGGCCGCGAACATGCCCGCACCCGTGAACAACAGCAGCAGGATGCCGAACTGGTGGCTGTTGTGAAAGCCAGGCCTGTTCACCATTTTCAGCAGGTCGCCCAGGGAGCCTCCCTCCAGCAGGCGCCACGACCGGATCATGCCCACTGCAAAGAAGGGAAGCAGCAGCAACGTCGCAACGCCATGCCATTCGTCGAGATAGCCATAACCGAGGTAGGTAAGAAAGGAGCCGAAGCCGATGATGCCCGAGATCAGCAGGATCCACCACGCCCAGGCCTGTCCCTGCCTGAGGGGGAATTCGGCCAGCCACATATACAGGATGCCTACCGCCATCAATGATCCGCCAAATGCCACGCGGTCATGGAACATGAACCTGGTGATCCGTCCACCATAATATAATGAGAGCCGTTCGGCGTCCATGCCGAGGTACACCGTATCATGTGGTAAAAAATGTCCCGTGAAGGACTGGATGATCACGAACACACCCGAAAAGATCAGCACCATGCCGGTAAACACGACCAGGAAACGCCCGTCATAGAACAGGGGAATGGCAATACTACGGTTCTGGTGTGCGTTCATGTGCTGCTAACGTACAACATCTGCGGAAATACTGCATGCGAATCAGTTACTGAATTTCCCGCCCGCGTTAACCCAGTCCACGATCTTCTGCTTTCCGTGGGTGTCAGCTGGATCCTGGCGGGCATCGGAAGGCATGCCGTCGACAGCGCCGGTTCCGGGAACCTGATTTCCAGTCTTTTCCCGGTTTGTTCACAGGAGCTGCATGCCTTTCATAAAAAAGGAAAATGAAAGAATAGGGGTATTTGTTTGTTTTACGTTCTTCTGGTACCGGAGTGCCGAAAATCCAGGAAAGAGTAGGCAGGGCAGCTGAAAACTGTACAGAGTAAGCATGATCAAAAAATTATTTATATGACCAGAACCAGACGAATGTTGATGTTACCCCTGGTGGGTATTTTGTTTTTCGCTTCCTGTAAAAAGGACGACAAGCCCGTGGACAGCACGGTAAAGCCGGAAGACCCGGTGGCGCTCAGCAAGGCCATCAAGGTATGGCACGGCGAACGCCTGGCGGGTAACCCTCCGGCTGCCAATACCGGCGGACCATCTGCCGCCGTAACCTCATCGCAGAACATCAAGGCTGTGAGCGGCCGCTATGCCATCATCAAGCCAGAGATCATGAGCGGCAACGTAGCCGGTTATTATGTCAAAGTGAACGGGGCGCAGGAATTCTTCAAGGTGGACTACAGCAAACCGCGGGACCTGGGCCGCCTGAAAATGCCTGTTCGTAAAAGTGTGCACAACCGCGCGCTGTACAAGGGTATGAAGATCGACTCCACCGGCAATGGCAACCTCGATTCCGGGATCGTCATTACCATCCCGACATCCATCCAGCCGGGCCAGTTCTGCATCACTTATTATGCCTATGACCCTTCAGGCAATACCGGCAACCCGGTAACGGTTTGCGTCACGGTGGTTGCTTTTGGCGGCGATGCATCCTTCAACGGTACGTGGCATATTACCGGACAGAGCTATG
>DASUVB010000111.1:0-3525 GCA_036373835.1 Flavisolibacter sp.
CACCTCAAAATTATTACGGATAACAGCTTCCGTACAGGCAACGGTCGCCTGACGCTGAATATCGGCTGGCAGCAGAACCTGCGGAGGGAGTTTGGAGAAGCCGATACGCCAGAGGAGGAAAGCCTGTTCTTTGACCTGTCGACATTAAGCTATAACACGGCGCTGCATTTTGACGACAGGAACGGGTGGAACACATCGGTGGGACTGAATGGCATGGTGCAGGACAACAACAACAGGGGAGCGGAAGTGCTGATCCCGGAATATGGATTGTTTGACATCGGGGGTTTTGTATATGCCAAAAAGATCCGGGGGCGTGCCACCTTCAGCGGGGGAGCCAGGTATGATTACCGCTCGCTGACGGCGCGGGAATTCCGGGAGGGCGGCGACACCAGGTTCGCACGGCTGAACAGGTCATTCTATAATCTTTCCGGGAGCGCCGGCGTCAGTTACTCCGTCACCGACAATTTTATACTGAAAGCAAATCTTGCACGCGGCTTTCGCGCACCTTCCATGCCGGAACTGTCGTCAAACGGGACACACGAAGGCACCAACCGTTACGAGTATGGCAACAAGGACCTGAAATCGGAGATCTCCCTGCAAACGGATGCGGGAATGGAAGTGAATTCAGAGCACGTTCTTATCAATGCTGCGTTGTTCCTGAACCGCATCAATAACTTTATTTATTTCCGTAAGCTGGCGGGCGCCGGCAGTCAGGACTCGCTGGTGGAAGTGGATGGAGAATTTATTCCGGCGTTCCGTTTTGACCAGCAGGCTGCCAGTCTTTATGGAGGCGAAGTGCTTGTTGATATCCACCCGCACCCGCTCGACTGGCTCCACTGGGAAAATACCTTTTCGTATGTGCGCGGCCTGTTCCGGGACGAGACCGCGGGCACCAGGAATGTTCCCTATATACCGGCAGCACGGTGGACCAGCGAACTGCGGGGTGAATTCCTGCCTGATGGCAGAACATTCCGGAACCTGCGCGTTCATATGGAATTGCAGCATACCTTTTCCCAGGATCATCCTTTCACGGCGTATGGAACAGAAACCGCAACTGCCGGCTATACGTTGCTGAACGCGGGACTCAGCTCGCACATCATGAAACACAACCGGCCGCTGTTCTCCGTTTATTTCAATGCGACGAATCTTACGGACGCGGCTTACCAGAACCACCTCAGCCGCCTGAAGTATGCGGCGGAGAACCCGGTTACAGGAAGGCAGGGAGTATTCAACATGGGAAGGAATTTTTCGCTGCGGCTGAACATCCCGTTTTCGTTCTGATGACCTTACGCAACGGCGGTCGGCTTCGCAGCAGCCGGCTTCCGTTCCCCGATCTGCTGCCGCCACATAGCGTAATAAAGGCCTTTTTCTTCGAGCAACATTTCGTGCGTGCCGGTTTCAACCACAACGCCGCGCTCGAGCACATAGATGCGGTCGGCGTGCATGATGGTGGACAGCCTGTGCGCGATCAGGATCGTGATCTGGTCATTGAACGAGGAAACATTGCGGATCGTTTTGTTGATCTCTTCCTCCGTAAGCGAATCAAGTGAAGAAGTGGCTTCATCAAAGATCAGGAGGTTGGGCTGGCGCAGCAATGCCCGCGCGATCGAGAGACGTTGTTTCTCACCGCCGGAAAGTTTCAGTCCGCCTTCGCCGATCACGCTGTCCACACCATTTTCAGCGCGTGCAAGCAGGTTCTGACATGAAGCCTTGTGCAGCGCGTCCAGCAATTCAGCCTCGGTGGCGCCCGGGTTCACAAACAGGAGGTTCTCCCTGATGGTGCCGCTGAACAGCTGCGTGTCCTGCGTGACAAAGCCGATCTGGTTGCGCAGGTCGTCGAAGTGGATGTTGTTCTCATCGAGACCATTGTATAGAATAGCACCCTCCTGCGGCCGGTACAGGCCTACGAGGAGTTTCATCAGCGTGGTCTTGCCGGCGCCGGACGGCCCGACAAAGGCGATCGTTTCACCGGTGGTCACTTTGAAAGAAATATTGTCTATCGCCTTGTGCATCGCGGTCTGGTGCTTGAACGATACATTCCGGAACTCAAGGTTCTTTACCGCTCCCAGGTGCTTGGGATTGCGGCCGTGCGCTTCGGGCTTCTTGCTCATGAGCGTTTTGAAGTTATTGAGCGATGCTTCTGCTTCGCGGTAGCTGAGGATGATGTTGCCGATCTCCTGCAACGGTCCGAACACAAAGAAGGAAAAGATCTGCATGGTCACCAGCTCGCCCGCGGTGAGCTGGTTGTGGAACACCACCCACATCAGCATGAACAGGATCACCTGGCGGAGTGTATTGACAAAAGTTCCCTGCACAAAGCCGATGCTGCGGATCCGCTTCACCTTGGTCAGCTCGAGCCCCAGGATCCTGTACGTGTTCTTATTCAGGCGCTCCACTTCCTGGCCTGTCAGTCCCAGGCTTTTCACGAGCTCGATATTCCGCAGCGACTCAGTAGTGGTTCCCGCCAGTGCGGTGGTCTGTGCAACAATGGTTTTCTGTATGGTCTTCACTTTTTTGCTGAGCAGGTTGGATATCACCATCAGCAGCGCAATGCCGCTGAAGTAAATGATCGGCAGCGACCAGTGTATGCGCGACGCGAAAATGGCGACGAACGTGATCCCGACAATGACGGTAAAAAGGATGTTCACGAAATTGTTCATGAACTTTTCCGTGTCGGTACGCACCTTTTGCAGGATGCTGAGTGTTTCCCCGCTTCGCTGGTCTTCAAAATCCTGGTAGGGAAGGGTCATGGCATGCTTCAGGCCGTCGGTAAACACCCGCGCCCCGAATTTTTGCACGATGACGTTCAGGAAATAATCCTGGAAGTTCTTTGTGATCCGGCTGATCATGGCTACGGTGACGGATGCCAGCAACAGCCAGATGACGCCGTACAGCACTTCGGGATCGCCCTTGGGGTTTGTAATGGTTTTTTCACTGAACAGGAAGTCATTCCAGTCAAATGATTCCTTTTGCTGGTGGAAGGACGCGAGGTTGATCAGCTTACCAAAGATGATGGGATCCACCAGCGAAAACCCGATGTTGCAGGCCGCAAGGACCAGCACCAGCATGACAAGGAACTTATGCGGTTTGAGATATTGTATGAGTGTTTTCATTTCAATTGTTTCTACACGACAGATTCGCGGCGTATGGCGTCGTTACAGGAATGCAGCCTCGCGGAATTGTTACACTAACTTAAACCAAATTCACAAAACAGGCTGTGCTTAGATGACCAAACGGAAAGTTTGCAGGATCAGTCGCCGATATAGGTGGTCCCGTTGTTATGTTCGCCCTGCGACTGCTGGTTGATCAACTTAGGCGTGCAGGCATAGCCCCTGACGATATCATTGGTGATGGCATGGGCCAGCAGGTTGTCGGCAATAAACGAGATCGGCTGCTGCAGTTCGGCGAGTTTTTCCGCACCCGCCCGCGTTACCGCGTAGGCGTGTGTCTGGTCATGGTAACCCGCCCGCATGATATGGGCAGACACTTTCCGCGGGTACATGTTACGGATGGTCCGGTGGGAAA
>DASUVB010000112.1:0-4189 GCA_036373835.1 Flavisolibacter sp.
CGGGTTGTAACAGGCGATATTGCGATAGTAACGGAAGAAAAAGGCATTCGAATCAATTGTTCCAATGTAGTTCCTGAACCAGCTCTCCGTTGCGTATTTTTTTGACACATCAACCAGTTCCCCGTAACCGTTCCCGGTCGATGCAAATTCCAAATACTTCTCCATGATCTTCATGGCATCCCGGTAGTTATCCCCTGACACATATTTCCTGAACCTGTTTTGAACTTCATACCAATCGGATTCCCTCATGGAGACGCCGGCACTCCCGGAGCTAATGCCGAATGCCAGTTCCGGGCACATCGACAACAACATCGGAACGATAGAGCCTCCCTGGCTGTGGCCATACACACCAATTCGCGCCGCATCAATTTCCGGGCTTGCTTCCAGCAATTTGATCCCGGCAATGGCGTCTTTTGCCAGGTCCTCGAAAGTACCCGTCCGCCAGTCACCTGTTGATTTTCCAACCCCTCTTTTATCGTAAATCAACACCGCAATTCCCTTTCTTGCAAAATAGTCTGCAAAGTAGGCCGAAGCGAATCGTGGCTCAGCACCTGATCCATGTATAAATATGATTGCCGGCACCTTCCGGGTACTCGCGGGTGTGTACAGACTGCCGGATAATTTTATGTCATGGTTGCTGAATGTTACTTCCTGCCTGCTATAGGGCAATGGGATGTGCCTTTGCTTCGCCAGGACACATGTTGCCATTTGACTGCCTTTTGTGATGGTCCCCGAAAACAGAGTATCATCAATTTTCCCGTGGAACTCCCAGGAATCCGCGTCGCCAACCAGCGAAAATGTTACGATGTGCCTGGCGCTGTCATACGTGACCTTTTGCAATGGAATGTCCAAAGCCCTTTGCTCGTCTGAACTAAATGTAGCTGCATACCCGGTGCTGCTTTTTTCGAAACGTATCCTGAACGAATTGTAAAAGCTATCCGGGAAAGACCTACCTGCCCACGTGCCTTCAATTCCGGGTGGCCTGGGCTCCTGCCCGTAGGAAATAAAAAATGCAAAAGCGAGGATGGAGGCCAGTAATCCCCTGAGCTTTTGCCGGTGTGTCAAACAGTTGCATTTCATGTATTCAGCCCCCTGCCCGGCGTGGAAGAGGGTGTATCACACGCGGACCTGTTATAAATATACGCCCTTTAAACCCGTGGGGTGAATAGCAATACGTCTTCATCACCCAGGTCCGGATCCTACACAGGCATGATTTCAAAATCACAGTTCATTTCAACATCATCAATGACAGCACCCATGCTTTTGTAAAAGTTAATGGCGGCACTGTTCCACCGGGAAACCTGCCAGCGCACTTTTCTGCAATGTTCCTGCTTCGCCAGCCCGATAACGGCCTCCAGGAGTTTTTTACCAATGCCCTGCTTCCTGGATCCAGGCTGTACATAAAGGTCATCGAGATAGACAGCCCTGCCGCTCCACGAGTAGTAGGCAAAAAAGTACGTGGCGATGCCAACAATATGGCCTTCGTCTGATTCTGCTACCATGCACTGGAAAATATCCCTGTCCCGCAGCATCTGCTCCGGCGTGATCGTGACCTTGCCGGGTGTTCCCTGGAAGGCTGCAAATTCCCGGATCAGGGACAGGATTGAAGGAAAGTCGCTTTCTGTTGCCTTTCGGACTTTATGCATTCCAAATTTGCAAATGATCTGTCAATGGCATGCTCAACTATAAGAATTAGTGAAACTGTGAGCAGCTGTCGGATGATGCAGGCGATTGGCTACCGTGCAAGATAAAACGTTCCTCCGCCTGTGGTTGCCGCTCCCGCACCCCATGTGCCATCGATTCTCGTATAACTGGAGTTGATGTTGCCTTCCATGTTTTTGTTGTAGGGGCTTCCAAACTCAAAGTAATTCATGTTTATGATCGTGCCAGCCACGCCATAAATATCATCCACCTTACCTGCGTTGGTTGTATCGCTGGAGTTATTATACACCCTGAAAGTGCCATCACTTCTGAATAAGAACGCCACATCGGTGTTAGGTGCAGCTGTGCCAGTCCCGACTTTACCTTTCCAGAATCCAATAACATTGGTATAGCTCGTATTGTTGGTATCGTCGTCCTTATCGCAGGAAACCAGTAAGCAGCCAATAAGTACACTGGCAAAAATTCGTGCATTCATAAACGTTGGTTTTGTCAGTTAAATGTAACCAGAAAATGAGTTTCCGCGGGTTTTGAAAATAATCTTGATAAGTCACTGTAAACCATGTGAAGAAGTTGCAACAGCCAATGATGGCATCAAAATACCCGGAGTTTTCCCTCTCTGGTGGTGACGCGTTATAATACCCAGGTTGAGGTTGCAACCCAGTCAAACATCTCCATCTCACCTGGCTCAACAATTGTTAATGTATCACTGCCCGCACCACCGTTACTGCTTCACTGACGGTGATCACCATCTCGAATAATTGCTGTCATTGCTGAAGCATTCCCCAAAAAATACCTTCAGCCAAATGAAATGTCTTTTTATGAAAACGATCATACTTATAACCAGTGCATTATTAATGGCCTGCATGACCCTGAATGCACAGGTTCATAAAGACAGCACACATAAAGCACATACTATGAATAAGGATCAGGTTTTGAGCATCGGGATACCGGCATCCCTGAAGTCGGAACATGAGGAACTCCATGAAAAATTGAAAAAGTATACGAAGCTTCCCGGCAAAACCGGTGCCGCGGCAAAGGAGGTGGCCAGGCTTCTTCACCCACATTTCATAAAAGAAGAAAAATACGCCATGCCGCCACTGGGCCTGCTTGCCGACCTGGCCAGGGATGAAACAGCGATCGATATGGCTGACAAGAAAGAAGCAATTGCGATGTCAGAAAAATTGCAGGAGGATTTTGCGGAAATGCTGGCAGAACATGAGGAAATTGTAAAGGCCCTGCAGGAACTTCACCAGGCTGCAAAGGCAGAAAATCATCCTGAAGTCATGCGCTTTACCGAGGCGCTGAAACTGCATGCCAAAACCGAAGAAGAAGTTCTGTATCCCGCAGCGATCCTGGTTGGACTGTATCTAAAACAAAGGTTGTAAGCAGCCAGTGTTGACCGGTTGAGGAACAGCTCCAACAAGCGCCATGTCATTCTGTGAAAGGGGCATAGTAGCGCCTGACCGATAAAATTCCTGGCCTGCTCAATCTTCTATGGCCTCGATCCCCTGTTCCTTCAGCCGTTCGAGGTGATCTTTCATGGCCTTCAGCTGTTCCGGGGAATGACCCTGCCAGTCCGTAACCTCGCCAAGGACGCGGAGCGGATCACGCGTACGGTAGGATCTTGTCGGGTTGCCGGGAAATTTTTTGTCCGTCAGGTTGGGATCGTCTTCTATCGGGCCTGTCGGTTCCACGATGTAGATCCTGCCGGGACCTTCACCCTGTGCCAGCTCGGCGCCCCACGTTGCCGCATCCAGGGTGGCCGTCAGGTACACATAGTTGGCCTTCTTCATCTTCCCATAGTTGGAATTGAAGCCCGGCGCGATCAGGTCGCCCACCTGCAGGCTGGCCTTTGTGCCATGATAGAATTCCAGGCCGGTGGATTCCCTTGTCTTATCGGAATTTTCCTGCATGTTGTTCTCTTGTTTCTGGATTCAGTTCACCACTACGACCCGCGCAGGATCTTCTCCATCTTCCTTCCCTTTGCCAGTTCATCAACCAGCTTGTCCAGGTACCGCGCCTGCTGTGTCAGCTTAGTCTCGATCTCCTCTATGCGATAACCGCAGATCATCCCCGTGATCAGGTGTGCATTGGGATTGAGTGAAGCGCGTTGAAAAAATGTTTCGAATGTGACTTTCTCCTGTATGAGTTCCTGGAGTTTCTTTTCACTAAATCCTGTTAACCATTCAATCACCTGGTGCAGTTCTTCGCGGGTCCTGCCCTTCTTCTCCACCTTTGCGACATACATCGGGTAAACGGAAGCAAAGGTCATCCTGGCGATGCGCTGGTCATGTGTGCTTGTATCCATATGCGTTTTCTTCTTTATAAACTTCCACAAAACCCCGCCCACCACCAAAAACAGGAAAACACTTCATCCGGAATTCATGATGCGTTTGCAAGCGGCTGTCGCTTTCCGCCAGGCCGTGGAACGCATCCCTTACTGAAATTTGTGAATATTCCTTTTCAAATCGTTCCCTGACTCATCGTATGTAGTTGACACGGCGACAAACCTGCCGATGCAACTGCT
>DASUVB010000113.1:0-2169 GCA_036373835.1 Flavisolibacter sp.
CTTGAAATGATCGAATAATTTTCCCGCGAGCCATGCTATCAGGATCCCCCCAAGTCCACCCGCCATCCCGCCAATACCGGTAACGGAGGCTACCGATCGTTTGGGAAACATATCGGATACAGTTGTGAAAATATTCGCAGACCATGCCTGGTGTGCCGATGCGGCCAATCCGATGATGATCACAGCAAGCCACATATTCACACCGCCGGCAAGCTGTGCAAATACCACGGGTACCACGCAGAAAGCATAGATGAGCATGGAAGTTTTACGTGAACGGAAAATCGGCCATCCTTTCCTGTGAAAATACATAGGCAGCCAACCACCGCCGATGCTTCCAAATGTTGCCATTGTGTATACCAGGGCAACCGGAAGAGCTACGGCGGTTCCTTCAATACCATACTCCGCTTTCAAAAATGCCGGAAGCCAGAAAAGGTAAAACCACCAGATTGGATCCGTCAGGAATTTGCCAATCACGAATGCCCATGTTTGCCGGTAACCCAACAATTGCATCCAGGAAATCTGTTTGACTTTCTCATCAACATTTGCCAGTATGTCCGGCGTGGACAATGCAACTGCAGGCGTCTCGTCTTTATCACTGTGAATGTATTCGAATTCAGCCCTGCCGAGGCGTTTTTGCTTTGCAGGGATTTCATAAAGCCAGAACCAGAACACCAGCCAGATGAAGCCGATGGCCCCGGTAATGATGAACGCCCATTGCCATCCCCACTTTGCCGCAATAAAGGGCACCGTCAGCGGTGCCAGGATCGCGCCCACATTTGATCCGCTGTTAAAGATGCCCGTTGCGAGAGCCCGTTCCTTCTTGGGAAACCACTCAGCTGTGGTCTTGATCGCCGCAGGAAAATTCCCCGCTTCACTGACACCAAGTGCCGCGCGTGCCACGATAAATCCGAAGGTGCTCTTCACGAGCGCGTGTCCTACCGCCGCCAGGCTCCATGCAAGGATGGATACAGCATACCCGATGCGCGTTCCAAGTCTGTCAATCAGTCGTCCGACAAAGAACATCCCGATAGCATAGGAAAGCTGGAAAGCAATGACAATGTTTGAATAGTCACTTTCACTCCACGAAAATTCCTTTTCAAGATGTGACTTCAGCAGGCTGATAACAGCACGGTCCAGATAGTTGATCGTCGTGGCAAAGAACACGAGACCGCAAATGGTCCAGCGGTATTTGCCAACTGCTTCCATGGTACCTGCGAAGGAGTGTACCTTCTCCTGTTGTATTTGTGGCATCAATCGTATTTATATAGCAAAAAAATCAGCGCACCTGCCGGATCAGCCCCAACGCCTCGGTAGTGGCTTGTGTGATCCCAGCATAATCCCTGCTTTCCAGCGCCGCTTTCGTAATCAGCTTGCTTCCCATACCAACCGCGCAAACACCGGCCCTGAACCAGCCCTTCAGATTCTCCGCTTCGGCTTCCACACCACCTGTAGGCATGAATAAAAGGTCCGGGAAGATCTCTTTTATCGTGCTCACGAACGATGGCCCGAGCAGGTTCCCGGGAAAGAGCTTGACGATCTTCGCACCCAGCTGTTCCGCACGGATCACTTCCGAAGGCGTCATGCAACCCGGGATCCACAACACTTTATTGGAATCCGCAACGCGAACGGCGTCCTCCACAAGGCCCGGGCTGATCATGTAATCTGCACCAGCGTCAATGAAAGCCTGCGCGGCGGCTGCGTTCTTGATCGTTCCCACACCAAGGTACATGTCCTTCATTTCTGACTCACACGCCTTCTTCATCTCGCGGAAATTCTTCAGCGCCGCTTCTCCCCTGTTGGTATACTCTACCGTCCGGATGCCTGCACGGTACAATGCCCGCAGCACCTCAATGCTGACGGCCGTGTCCTTATAAAAAAACAACGGCAGTACTCCCTGGGCGGGAATCAGCTGAAGGATTTCCTGTTTCTTACCTGTTGCTGCAATGGTTTCCATACTTACAATTTTACTTTTATGACAAGCTTCCTGATGATCCCTTCTCCAATACCGGGAGCATGAACGTCACCAGGAAAAAATATAGCGAACTGGCCTTCGCGGAGGTTGAAATAGGTATCCGGTGTGTCGTTAAAGAAAGTAACATCCTTCTCCTCGTTGTATCCCATCGGCTCAAAGCAGCTACTGCGCGGCTTCCATCCCAATGCTTCTGAACC
>DASUVB010000114.1:0-4098 GCA_036373835.1 Flavisolibacter sp.
ATGCAGCCAAGCTCAATAAAAAGCCCGATCGCATCCGGGTAGTACCCGTGAAAACTACGGGCACTCTTCAAACGGCACTGGCAAGCTATAATACGCCCCAGAACAAGCTCGAAGAACTGTCTGTAGTCAATGGGATGCGCCTGACCGACCAGGTTACGGCGGGCATGCTGATCAAAGTGATCGGGCAATAAGCTGCGCACACTCCAGCGGCCGATAAGGCTCCCGCATCCATCGAATTCCGGCGTCAATGCGCCGGAATTTGCTTTTATTTGCCGCACACTTATGAACACAAAACTCGCGCTGCTGGTCGCTGTTACGGTTTTTTTCGTTTCCTGTAAAAAAGAATCCGCGGAGCCGACAAACCCGGGAACAAACCCTGGCACTGTTGCTGACAATGACCACATGCTGCTGGGAAATCCAACGAACGCCCAGTCAAATGCCCTGTACACGAACAATTACCTGAAGGACTATACCTATTATAAACTGGCCTACTCCAATAACCGCGGTACCGCCCTGTGGGTGAGCTGGCACCTCCAGTCCAGTGATATCGGCTCGGCCCCCCGCCAGGATGATTTCCGCGCGGACAATACGCTGCCCCCCACGTTTTACCTGGTGCAGCACAGCAGTTACAGCAACAGCGGCTTTGACCGCGGGCATAACTGTCCGTCGGCAGACCGCACATCAACGATCCTTGCAAACTCCTCCACTTTTTTCATGACCAATATGATCCCGCAGGCGCCCAAACTGAACCAGGGTCCGTGGGAAGGCCTGGAAGATTACATCCGTAACACGCTTGTCGGCGCGTCCAACGAAGCATTTATTCTTATGGGCAATTACGGGAGCGGCGGCACGGGTTCGCTGAATACAACGACTGATATTGACAACGGCCACATCATCGTACCCGCGCGGGTCTGGAAGATCGCCGTGGTGATGCCTAAGGGTAATAACGACCTGGTAAGGCTGGATACCAGCGCGATCGTCCTGGCGGTAAATATGCCGAACGACAACAACCTCTACAATACAACAGCTGCAGGAAAAACAGCCTGGCGAAATTACGTGACCACCGTGAGCAACCTGGAACAGAATGCTGCTGCAGAGGGAATGATCCTGGACTTCTTCAGCAACCTCAGTGCCCCGGTGCGGACCTACCTGAAATCCAAGCTGTTCCAGTAAACTTCACTTAACAAAATTTTGCCGATCAAAAACGCCCTTTTAACGACCGCCTGAGCCGCCAAATCCGCATCCACGCTACATTTGTGCTCCTGACGTGTAAAGCCGAGTTTCATGAAAAAGTACTTATCTGAGAAGAATGCCCTGACCGTAATGACCAGCGCCTTCTGCCTGGTGATGACCATCATCGCCGCCACCAAACAATCATTGTGGGAAGCCGTTGCCTTTGGACTCGCATTCAGCTTCTCCATCGAGATCCTTTGCCACCGGGTAAAGGAAAACAAATAATTGAACCATTACATCCACCTGAGCAATCCGGCAAACCCGGGTTGCTTTTTTTTGCTCGCATGTGTTTTGATGCAGTCATTACATGACACCCGATATTATCATTATCGGTGCCGGTGCATCAGGCCTGCTGGCAGCAGTCGAGGCTGCCAAAACAGGAAAATCTGTTGCTATCATCGAGGCACGGGACCGTTGCGGCGGTCGGATTCACACGATGCGAAAGGCTCCTTTCTCCATGCCTGTAGAAACGGGAGCTGAGTTTGTCCACGGGAATGCGGAACTAACAAAATTGCTGCTCAAAAAAGCTGGCGCGACTACCGTTGAAACGGCTGGTACGCTGTGGATGCTTGACGAAGACGGCCTCCGGGAACAGGATGATTTTGTAACGGATTACCGGGCGCTGTCAAAAAAACTCAAAGAACCGGAACAGGATATCCCGGTAAAACAGTTCATACAGCAATACCTGCAGGAAGACAGTTACGAATCGCTCCGGAAAACGCTCGCCAATTACGTCGAAGGATATTATGCTGCGGACACCGGTCTTGCCAGTACGTTTGCCCTTCGCGAGGAGTTGTCGGGATCCGGTGACAGCCAGTTGCGCATAACCGGCGGCTACCAGCAGTTGATAAGAAGCCTGGAGCAGGATGCGAAGCAACATAGCGTTCCTGTTTTCCTGTCGCAGCCGGTGCAGGAGATCCGCTGCAGCGACGGAGCGGTTGACATCATCACGGCCGGTGAAACTTTTCATGGGAAGAGGGCGATCGTAACGATACCTGCAGGAACGCTTCGGTCAGGTGCCGTTCGCTTCGATCCATTTCCGCGGCAACACATGGACGCGCTTCACCAACTCGGGTTCGGGCCTGTGATCAAGGTGTTGCTGGAATTTACTTCTGCATTCTGGAGAACCGAAACGCGGGGTAAAGATCTCTCTGACGCGGGGTTCATTTTTTCGCAGCAGGCGATCCCCACGTGGTGGACACAGCACCCGGATTCCACCCCACTTCTTACCGGGTGGGCAGCTGGTCCGAATGCACAACGGCTCGACGGATACAGCGAAGCGCAATTACTCGATGACGCCGTAGGATCATTAGCGGTCATTTTCAACCGGAGTTCGAAGGATCTTCGCAACCTGTTGCGGGCATTCCATATTGCCAGATGGCCGGATCATCCGTATACCTGCGGGGGATACTCGTACGAAGTTGTCGGTGGCAGGAAACACCAGGAGTTCCTGGAAACTCCGTTTATGAACGTATTGTATTTTGCGGGGGAGCATTTGTACAAGGGCAGGCACATCGGAACGGTCGAAGGAGCGCTGGCAAGCGGCAGGGAAACGGTACATCGCGTCATAGCATCCTTCTGAATCCGTAATTGGATGCGAATTTAAAAACTGAACCGGAAGCTGCCGAACAGGGCAAATTTCTGGTTGTTGATCTTCGACAGATCATTGGGCAATGGTCGCCACACGAGATCAAGCCGCAGCACTTTCAGGATATTATCCACACCTGTTCCGAGTTCCAGGTATGTGCGACCGTTCAGGGCATCGAAATGATAATCGCCCACCGTGTTCAGCTCGCGGTTTGCAGGCGACAAGCTGCCCCACAAGCCCTTTGCTGTCCAGAACTGGCGAAATTTGAGCTTTCGTGTTAATGGAATGAACCTGAAAAGACCGTTGCCGAAATTATGCTCCACGTTGAACCCCGCGTACCGGTCGTGTAAAAATTCGAAACGGTTCATCATGTTGAATGCATACTTGTTGTAATAATAGATCTCGTTCCCTGGCGCAATATCCAGGAACAGGTATGGCAACGTACCGAATGTTCTCCCGCCGAATACATTAAAATACAGGCTGCCGAACGGAGGTATCTTGCGATAATTACTGATGCTGCCCGAAATGCGGTGGTAATCGTAGCTGCTGTTCAGCACACCCGACATACCCTTGGTGTACCGGAATTCGGCGATCGGGTACGGGCTTCCGAGGCTGGTCCTGTAAAAAGTATTTTCGAGAAATTTCTCCAGGTATGCGAAGCGCAGCCGCACCGAAGTTTCAAAAGTATTCATCGCGCCGCCACCATTATTCTGGAACGAATCCTTCAGTGGCAGGTTGCGAACCGGGTTATACAATTTCCGTTGCGAGGTTAGCATTACCGAAAACCCTGACTGCCACTCACGGAACAACTCCATCCGCTGTTGCTGGAGCCGGAGAAATTTGATAGGCACGCCGTCTTTCCTGATGGCGAGCGCAAAGATGTTGTCCTGGCTGATCTCGTCAAAATAGTTCTGCCCGTAATCAAAATCATCGACCACTTCAGCATACACATAGCTTCGGGGGCTCCTGCTGAACAGGTACATGGCATCAAACTCACCCTTCCATTTGTGGTCACCAAATCCGTACGCTGCATACCCGTGAAGGATCACCTTTTTGCTGAAATTGCTGTTGGTGCCAAGGTCGAAACGGCCGCGGTAACCCTCCACGGAATTGGAGAAGATCCAGTTCTGCCATGGCCCGATCAGGAATTTTCCAATGCGCATATAGCCGGTCCCGATGAAATTGATCCACCTGGTGTACCGCTGGAATGCCGGCAGTGCCAGCAGCGTATCCACCATTTTATAGATCCTCTTCTCGGTTTCTGTCAGTTCTTCGTG
>DASUVB010000115.1:0-3484 GCA_036373835.1 Flavisolibacter sp.
GTCACGGAAACTACCGGCATGTCGGTGGACATCACCTCCCGCACATAGGTACTGTTGCTGGCGCGTCCCTTCAGGATAACGTTCCTGCTGTAATCCCGCTCGGTAAAAAGACCGCGGTACTGGTCTTTCTCCATGACGATGAGGTAACTCAGGTTCAGCGTATTCATCAGGTTCAGGGCATCTATCACAAGGGTATCCGGGGTCACAATATTGAAGGGAACCGGTTTGTGGTCAATGATGTTTTTCACCGTACGCATGGCAACACTTTCACCAAATATCGGGTTGTTGCAAGGGGAATACTATGATTAATATCAGGGGAAATGCTAACAGGATTCAGGTGCCCCCTTGCTTGAAGGAAGCGCTAATTGCTGATTTACTACCACAGCCCTGTAAAATGCCGAAACCCGCGTGCTGCCATGGTGTTTAAAATCTGCCCGGGGCTGAACGGCATAATTTTTATCACTGTACCGCTAAAACATTTTATGGAAAAGATGAACGACCTCAATGATCTTTTCAGGCACGAGATACAGGATCTGTACTCTGCCGAAGAACAGATTCTCGAGGCATTGCCTAAAATGATCGAAAAGGCAACGCATCCTGAATTGAAAAAAGCCCTGTCCAATCACCTCAAGGTGACACGTGAGCACAAGCAGCGGCTCTCAAAGATCCAGGATCAGTTGATGGGAGGGTCTGAAGAGAATGACCAGGGACTGCTGTCCAGGTTGTTCAAAGGCCGCCAGGTGTGCAGGGGTATGGAAGGAATTATTGCCGAAGGCGAGAAGATTATGAAAGAGGATATGGCTCCCGAAGTAATGGATGCGGCGATCATCGCCAGCGCCCAGAAGGTGGAGCATTACGAAATATGCAGCTACGGAACTGCACGCACTTTTGCCCGTGAGCTGAATATGGAAAGCATCGCACGTTCGCTGGAGCAGACGTTGAACGAGGAATACTATTCCGATGACCTGCTGACGCAACTGGCAGAAAGCCGGATCAACAAACAGGCTGAGGCTTCGGGTGACGGTCAGCCGAGAACCCGTGAATCAGCATCACGTACGGCTTCAGCAACCAGGGTTGCCCGCGAGGAACGCGAGGTGGAATTGGCATCTGCTGCAAAAGGCGCTCGCTCCGGATCATCATCCCGGCAGGCCCAGGGCGCACCGCGCGGTTCATCAGGCGGTCGTTCCACATCAGCCCCCACAGGCAGGAGCTCAACCCGCAATGCATCAACGTCCAGGTCAGGCGGCACACGCAACGCTTCTTCGGGGAAAACATCTTCCCGTTCCGGAAGCAACCGCTCGTCCGGCGGCCGGGGCAGCGATTCTTCCCGCGGCAATTCACGGTCGCGTTAACGCGCTAAGTGAAAAACTGGTCAGTGCGTATATCCGTTCCGTTCCGGGACGGATTTTTTTGTCGATCCCGGCGGCCGAATGGAATGTTAAATAGTGTGGGATTCCGCACCACGCTGCTACTTTTACCTCATGTTTTTACGACGCTTTACGATCGGATTTATTTTCAGCATGTTGATGCTGGCAGTCCAGGCGCAACAGGATGTGCGCATCCAGGTGGTGACTGCTGCAGACGATGCGGCTGCCGGGGCCACCGTTGAGCTGGTTGCTGCTGCCGACAGTATGATGACCCGCAAGGCGTCGGTGGACACTTCCGGACACGTTATGTTCATGGCCGTTCCACCGGGTCAGTATATCATCTCGGTAACATCCGTAAACTTTACCCCCGTACGTAAAGGAATCACGGTCAAGGAAAACAGCACTTTTTTCCGTATTGTGCTGCAACAGCTTCCCGGCGAGCTTTCCCGCGTGGTAATAACCGCTACGCGGCCCCTGATGCGGCAGGAAGATGACAAAACGATCGTTGATCCCGAGGCACTGGCTGCCACATCGACCAATGCTTACGAGATACTTGAAAAAACACCAGGCCTTTTCGTAGACCAGGATGGCAACATTTATCTGACCAGCACCACGCCTGCCACCTTGTATATAAACGGGAGGGAACAGCGCATGAGCGCTGCCGATGTGGCTACAATGCTGAAAAACCTTCCTCCTAATTCGATTGCCAGCATAGAAATTCTTCGCACACCATCTGCCAGGTACGATGCGTCCGGCAGCGGCGGGATCGTGAACGTGGTGCTTAAGAAAGGTGTCAGGATCGGGCTGACAGGCAGCGTTACCGTGGGCGGCAACCAGGGAAATTACGGGAACCAGTTCGCCGGGATCAATGTGAACAATAACAATGGCCGAACGACCACCTACCTGAACCTGCAGGTGGGCAGCAGGAACAACCACGATAAAATAATGACGGACCGCCGGTTCACCCCGGATTCGGTTTTGAGCCAGGATGCCTTCACCGTGTATAAAACCCGCAATGCGTATATTGGCTACGGGTTGAATACAGCCATCAGTCCCAGTTGGGACTTCAGTTATGACGGGCGGTTCAGCATTTCGGGTTCTGACAACCGCAGTTCTAACCTGTCCATGATCAGGGAGGCAGGTTCAACGGTGAATACAAAAGAAAACCGGACCACTACACATAACCATATCGACAACTATAACATCAGCCAGTCGCTGAACCTGAAATTCAGGCCGGACACGATCGGGTCGGAGTGGACTACAGACCTGTCGGTCAATTTCTCTCCTTCCGGCACCGAACAGTTATACGCCACCTATTTTATGATACCCCTGGGCGGAGCCATCTCCGGGGAAGGGGATATTAGCAACCGGCTCACTTTTTATGCAGCCCAGACCAATTACCTGAAGAAACTGCCCGGGAAGATATCGCTGGAAGCTGGCGCGAAAACCTCCGGTGTGGTCTTCCACAACAGCACCGATTATTTCCGCACCTGGAACGGTGTGCGCACGAAAGATGAATTCAGGACCGGGAGCTACCGGTATGATGAACAGATACATGCCGGGTACCTGCAGGCATCAAAAACTTTTGCCGGCTTTATTCTCAAACTGGGTTCAAGGCTTGAAAACACCAATATGAACGGGCAGCAGGTAACACCGAATGACACTTCCTTCAGTATTCATCGTACCGACCTCTTTCCGTACGCGTATCTCAGCAGGTACCTGATGAAGATTGCCGGGTACGAACTCCGGGCATATCTTGTATACCGCAGGACGATTAACCGTCCCGCGTACGAATACCTGAACCCCTCACTCCGTTTTGTAGATCCTTACCTGGTTGAAACCGGTAACCCGCGGCTGCGTCCCCAGTTCACCCGGAACTACGAAGCAAATATCTCCGTGGATGAGCGACCGATTATTGCCATCGGGGTGAACGAGACCACCGATATTTTCACGCAGGTGGTCTACCAGGCCGACAGCAGCAGGGAACAGGCTTATCGTACGTACGACAACCTTGGGAAGAACAAGGAGTTGTATTTCCGGGCACTGGGGGCGATCCCGCCCGGGAAAAAATATTTCTTCGTTGCCGGCGGGCAGTACAATCACAATATGTATGATGG
>DASUVB010000116.1:0-2838 GCA_036373835.1 Flavisolibacter sp.
TGTTACTTTCATTCACCAGGAAATCGATATACGGCTTTACGGTCTTGTCAAAGCTGTAATGCCGCGCAGCAGCAAAGGCACCCGCAGAATATGCTTCAAAATCCGATTCGATTTTTTCTATTGCACGGGCGATAGTTTCCGGCTCATAGTCAGGAATTAGCACACCAGCCTTGAACTCTTTCACAAACTGGAAACCGGGAATATCGCACGCAACTACCGGGGTACCGGCCGCGAGGCACATAAAGAGTTTCCCTGAAGGCGCAGAACGATAATTGAAGCTGGCAGCGATCAACTCCCATGAATAAAAGCAAAACCCAATGCGGAACTGTGACAAAAACTCAATAAACTGATCGGACGGCAAATACTCCTGGTTGATCTCGATCGTATTGCTGCGGATGAGGTGCTCATACTCGGCCTCGATTTCCGAGATCGTTTTGCTGTTACCACCGCCCTTCAGCACCAGCCTGTATTGTTGATTTTTTTCGAAAAACTCAATGCAATCCATTACTGCCAGCCGCTTATCAATAGCGCCTGCCCATACAAAATCGGTCCTGGTGTGCGGGCGATCCACTTCAGGAAGAAAAACAGGCGCATTCTGAACATAAAAGGTTTTCAACGTCGCCCCATTGAACATAAATTCATAACGCATGGGCGACTGGATAAAAACCGACCGGATCTTGTCCAGGCTGATCCTGCGGTAATAGCGGTTGGTCTTCTCGTCAATCTCCAGTGATAAAAAATGCACCGAACCGAATATCTGCTGGGCTACATACAGCGTTTGCAGGTCAACGGCGATGATGATGTCTGCACTCAGCCGCTGTTTCCTTACTGCCTGCTTCAACAGGTGCGGGAGGTACCAGTTATAATACAGGTAATGATACTTTACAGACGGGATCAGCCGTTTTGCCAGGGCAGCTGCTTTCGAAAAAAGAAAATCAGCTTTCTGCAACAGCTCACTCATGGCTGGCTGTGGTTGCAGGTACACCACGTTCCGCGTTTCATCTTTCTGTTTCGTGGCGAATTTTGGCTCTACGGAAACAACCGTAACATCAAAATGGGGTGTGAGGAAATCATAGAGGTTCAGGATAGTGGGCTGGTAAATGATGTAGTCGTTCAGGGTCAGTATCAGTAATTTCTTCTTCATGCCTGCATGAGTTTTGCAAGACTTTCAATGCCGGTTTCCGGTTTCCAGCCAAGGGAGTTGATGGTTGACGGATCTGAAACCAGTACACGGTACTCAGGTACAAAACCGTGAAGTTGTTCCACATGGTCCTCCCACCGCAGCCCGTATAATGTAAAGCAGATATCCAGCCATTTGCTGATGGGGTACGCGATGCCGGTACCCAACACAGCTTCGTGTACAGTATCCTGTTGCACCAGCGTCCACACAGCTTTTACTATGTCCCCGGCAAAGCCAAATTCCTTTTGGACATCTACATCACCTATTTGCAGTTTTTCATTGCTGCCAGACGCAATCCGCTGCGCAGCAAGCAATATCTTTTTGTTGATATGCCTTTCCGAACGCAGGGGACTGTCATGATTAAAGAAGTACCCCACATACGCCTTAACCCCCAGGCTCCTGAAATATCTTGCCACATACACTGTATGAATACGGCAAACCGCATAAATGCTCGATGCAAAAAAAGCGTCGGTCTCCCGGATCGGGTTCCCGTTATTCACGAACTGCAATCCACTGCCCGACAGGAACACACGGCTTTCGGGGGCAAACTGTCGTACAGCCTCCAGTATATTGACTGAACCGGTGCTGATGGTATCATGGTTTTCTTTCCATGCTGAATGAGCTGTCGTCGAATTCGCAGCTAAATGAAAGATGTAATCAGGCCGGTGTAAACGCACTTTCTCAGCCACCTCCTCAAAATTCGTTATATCAACATGTTCAGTGGCTGCTGACCTGCCGATACCAATTACCTCTATACCCTGTTCCTTTAACAGCGATGACAGGTAAAATCCGTCCTGACCGTCCGCACCCCAGATGATTGCAGTCATGGCTGTACAGGTTTATAAACGGCCGTGTTGCAGAATATCGTGTTCACATGTGTGTCAGCAAAAACAAAATATCCCTGCGAGGTGACAAAATCGATGATCTCCTGCATCTTTCTTTCCTCATTTGTAAGACTGAATGTAATCGTTTCAACGCATATTGCTTCGGGTCTGAATCGTGTAAAATCCATGGACTTCAGCACATCCAGATCCAGGCCCTCTATATCCAGCGAAATAAAATTAGGATGTGGTTTAAAATACTGCTCCATCACCTGGTTTATGTGAAGAAGTGGCACTTTGCGCACCTCGGTGATCTGCACGCCTGTTTTGGCCTGCCTGTATTCCGCTTCTTCCTTTGAAAAGGTATTCCACCCGCTGAACTCCATCGGGAACACATAGAGTTCAGCCGCGGTCTCTGTACCAAACCCGATGCCTGCCTGCAGGAAGACATCGTGTCTGCGAAAGCGGCGTATCAGCGCTGCATATCGTGGATCCGGCTCAATGCAAACGCCCCGTGAGCCACGGTTGTAAAAGTAAAAACTGTTGCTTCCGAAGATAGGGTGATTCGTCCCGATATCGAGATAGGTAGGTTCAGCAATGCCAAGACAACCAAAAAGATATTTCAGTACCTGGTCTTCACCCGCCTGTGAGAAGCTTGGCTGGACTTTGCTTTTCAGGATGTACTTGCTCGCAAACAATTTTCCGGCAAACCTGTCAAGCCTCATTTTTTATAGATTTCGATTTTGGGGAGCGGGAAGATCAAACCTATCCCCTTTTCCATTGATGCCTTTTCCCTCTCAAGGAATTCCTCCTTGAAATGCCATGGCAGCACCAGGT
>DASUVB010000117.1:0-14790 GCA_036373835.1 Flavisolibacter sp.
GCTCCCGTGGATTCATGGGAAGTGTACCGGGCTGTGTCCATGTAGCTGCTTTGCTCCTGCATGACAGGGAATGTGCGATTGCCCGTTATCTTCACGCAATGGCCCGCATTACTTCCCATCCTTTCGGCGCTGTCAACGGACAGGACATCATTGAATATACGCTGATCAACGACACGGGGATGCAGGCCAGCATTATCGGCTATGGCGCAGCCATTACTAAGATCGAGGTCCCTGACCGCGATGGGATCCTGGGGAACGTGGTTTTAGGGTTTCATAATATCGAAGGCTATCTCCAGGATAATAATCCATACTTCGGCAGCATTGTGGGCCGGTACGCAAACCGCATCGCCCGGGCGCGTTTTAACATTGATGGCGAGGAATACTCCCTTTCGGCAAATCACCAGGGGCATACGCTTCATGGTGGTTTTCACGGGCTCGATAAACACACATGGGACGTAGAAGAAACCGACGACGGCGCGTTACGATGTACTACGAACAGTATGAACGGATCGGAAGGATTTCCCGGGAACCTGGCCGTTGAAGTCGTGTATTCGTGGGAGGAGGACCGGTTGCGGATTGACTACCGGGCTGTCACGGACAAAGCCACCCCCGTCAACCTGACCAACCATTCCTATTTCAATCTTTCAGCGGGGCAGGAGCCGGATATCCTTTCACACCTGCTTTATATTAATGCAGACCGGTATACTGAAACGGACAGTGAACTGATCCCGACGGGGCGACTCCTGGAAGTGAAAGACACACCGCTCGACTTTACGCAGGAGAAACCCATAGGGAGCGACATCAGCATACCCGGCGGATACGACCATAACTATGTGCTCCGCGGATGGACGGGCGCATTGCAGCTTGCAGCACGTGCATGGCATCAGCCGTCGGGAAGATGCATGGAGGTCTTTACAACCACACCCGGGATACAGCTATATACTGCAGGTTTTGCAGAGGGCGATCTGCAACATACAAATGGACACTATGGTTCAAATGCAGCCTTCTGCCTGGAGACACAGCATTTCCCTGACAGCCCCAACCATGCGAACTTCCCGGGAACAATTCTCAGGCCCGGGGAAACATACCGGCAGTCAACGGTGTATTCGTTTTCAATTCAGTGACGAACAAAGTAACCATGTGTCGCAAAGCATCCACAACCAGCGCCGCAACTACCACTGACTGGAGGTTTTAAAGCATGCTGTTAATGGCATAATATTCGAGCAACCATCTAAAACTCAGGAATATGGCAGACAATAAAAATATCCGGGATGGCCGTGACCGGTCACGTGTGGATGCAAACGAGGATTATGAACTGAGACACATTGCTGAGAAGCATGGTGTTTCCATTGAAGAGGTGAAAAAGGTTGTGGGACGGGTAGGAAACAGCCGTGAAAAAGTAGAGGAGGAATTGCGAAGCAGCAACCGGCGCCGGTAGCTCAACAGATATCCCGCTTCGGCGGGATTTTTTTTGTGGGTGGTTGATTATCATTATCCACAACCAGAGGCGGCGGGAACAATTTTTCGGCGAGTTTTTATGCGTGGAACATCAGGCACAATGTTTTTAACACCTGTTGTATCCATGATTACCGCAGTTATTTTTTACAAAGGAGGTCTCGCCCATTACTTTGTGGGCCTTACAGGAAGCGATATTTTTTGCGCTGACCTGAAGCGATATGATGGCAAGCCTGCAAACGAGCCCCCGATCCAGGTTTTCTTCTCACGGCAGGGTGAATGCTTCACACCGGAAATGCCACGCGAACTATTCAGTGAACTGTTTAAAGTAGTCCAGCGCCGGGCCAGTGTCATTGGCATGGGTTGGTGGGACAACCCTGTTACCGTGAATTTCAGCCAGCATGCGGGTTCAGCATGATTCACCGGGTTCATTCAGCTGGAACGGTGCATATTTCCCGTTCCGGAAAAACTGGAGTGTGATCTCGTTGGGATCATTCCAGGGCAGCTCGAATATGGCGCGCAGGTTTTCGACAATTCCGGTATAACTGGATGGCTTTCTAAAAAAAAGATTGGCACCAAGACCATAGGAACGCGTGACATCCACGGGGTTTTGCGAACTGCTGTACATGATGACCGGGATGCGCGCAGTTTTCGGATGATAGCGCATGGTTCGCAGGAAGTCAAAACCATCCAGGCCCGGGATCTTGATATCAAGGAAGATAAGATTTGGAAAGCACTGCTCCACTTTCCTGATGGCATTTTCAATACGGTCGGTTGTGAACACCTCGATCCCCGTGGCAAATTCCTGCAACGCCTGTCGAAACAGGATACAGTCATCCGGGTCATCGTCGATCAGCAGGATCCTTTCAATGAAGCCGTTATTGGGGTGCATGATGCATCGTATGGTGTGGTGAACGGGTAGCAGATCCTTCGTTAAAAATACTAAGATCCCCGTGGAAATTTAAAGTGTCAATCGACCCCATCAGTAATGTTTAACTTTCGCGTGAAGGATTTTCCGGCGAAATTTTTTAATTTGTAAAAGGCGCCACAACGGAGCCCGCTGCACCTGAAACCTGTGATTATGGCCAGAGTTTTTACAACGCCATTTGAATTTAATGGCGTCACATATCACGCACTCGTGAGCACCCATCAATCGGGCGACAAAACCGATTTTGTCATACAGCTTCACGATGTTGATCTGCATGAGCACATACCCGGTGGAAAATTCAGCTATAACTCACATGAAGGCCTGCACCAGGTAGAGCTGCTGGAACAGGAGATCGCCCGCCAGCTGGTCACCACCATAACCAGTTCCATTGATGATCATATGCAGACGATGGAGCGGGTAATATAGCGTTACCAACACCCCCTAAAACAAAAAGCCCCGGTCTCTTTCGAGCTAGGGAGCTTTCCATATTTTTTCAGATGAGTTATTTTTTCTAAATAAAAAACCGTGCCATAATCAGGCTCTGCCATGAAACCCGGTCCAGTTAAGCGTTATCCCGGATTTTGAACGGCAACGGCGCTCTCGTCGCTTTGTGGAATCCTGCCAATTTCCACACCTTTCTGTGGAAGAGGGGGCGACGTTCGCAGTTCGCAGTTCGCAGTTCGCGGTTTGCGGTTCGCGCGCTTCGATCAAAAAATCTGAGATCTGTGATCGTCAAATCTGCGATCCCTAATTGCTGTTCGCGAGTTCGCTGTTTGCGCTTCTACAGCTGGCTGCTGGTTCGCACAAAATAGCGGGCGGCAGTACGCTGGTCGTGCCCATAGACATCGTCCCTGAAATTCATCTTACCATTTTCATCCACCCAAGCTGTCAGGTATGTGATACGTACGGGAGTCTGCCTGGAAACTTTCACGTGCTGCTCCTCCTTGCCATTCATGGCCTGTTCAATTTTTTGCGTGCTCCATTCCGGATTGTCGCGTAGCAGGTAGGCCGCAAGCGAGGGTGCATCCGACACGCGGATACAGCCGTGGCTCAGTGCCCTGTCTTTCCGCGCAAATAGCTGGCGGTCCGGGGTATCATGCAGGTAGATGTCGTAACTGTTCGGGAACAGGAACTTTACCCTGCCAAGCGGGTTTCCCTTGCCCGGCAGCTGTCGTAACCGTGGAATGCTGTCACCCTGGTTCACGATTTCGATATTGTTCCTTTTCAGGTACGCATTATCGGCCTTCATTTTCGGCATGATCTCGTCGCGAACGATGCTTTGCGGAATGTTCCATGCCGGGCTGAAAACGATTTCATTGATCTGGCCTGTAAACATTGTTGTATGCGTTCCTTCCTTACCAACGATCACCGGCATTTCCATTACGCGCCTGCTGCCTTCTGTTACATATAACATATAGGCCGGGATATTTACCGTGATGATGTTGCTGTCACTTACCCGGGGCAGCCATGCCATGCGTCGCATGTTCAGTACCAGTTGCTCGACCCGCTGTTGGGCAGGTACATTCAGCATCGTCACCAGCGAATCGGTGGCGATACCCGTTGGCTTCAGGCCGAAGCGCGCCTGGACGTCCTTTACAGCGGAAGCCAGCGAATCAGTATAGACATCTGAAGTATCTGTCATTGTGTAATCCTGTGTCAGCTGCAACCGCTTCTTCAGCTCACGCACAGCCGGGCTGGCAGCGCCTTTGCGGAAACCTGCTGCGGATATCACAGTCCAGCCACCATTTTTCGCCGCGTTATAATATACTGCCAGTTGCTGTTTCATCCGGGTATGGGCCTGGTTTGATGCAAGGGAAACAGAGTCTGCATTCCTGTTCAGCAGTGAGTCTGCCAGTTGCATCGGGTCTGTTTTTTTGGCCGGGACAAAATAATATGCGGCAGCGGGGTTGTCGAGGCTGAGCGATGTCTTCGCGAAACGGATAAAATCTTCTGTCATGGAAAGCTCGGCCTGTGCCATGGCGGTATCCTGTGCAGAGATGGTCAATGTATCCTTTTGCATCAGGGTGTCGAGCCCCATGGGTGTTTTTGCAGCTGCCGAATCCATGGCCATATGCTGTCCATGGAAACCTCGTCCTTCCTCGGTAAATCCATTTGACGTCATCCATGCATACTGGTAATTCCGGGCGAGGTAAAAATGACGCATTTCCCTTGCCATGGAATCAGGAACTTTTTTATCGCGGATATAAGTTTCCAGTGCATTACTGTCGAGAAAGAGGTCCGAATATGCATTGGCTGCCGTGATCGAGAGATCCCGGACGGGAACAAAGGCGGCATTGCTGTCTGCCGATGCAAGGCCCGTGCTGTCTGAACCTGTTTTGTTCCAGTCGGCCACCAGGTTGCAGGCAACAAGTGACTGCAACGCAAAAACTGCAAAAAATAGTTTTTTCATACTGCGAATTTTACAAAGAACATGCCTGTACTACGGCTGTGCCCGATGTAATCCGTGCAGAATGAGGAAAGTGGATTATTTTTTGAGAAATTCTGAAATGGTTTGTGCGAAGTTTCGCTGCTCGCTGGCGGAAATACCCTTGCGGATGCAGCAGAATGCACCCATTTTCTTCATTTCTGTTTCCATTTCAGGCGTGATCTTGTCCGAGTAGATAACGATGGGAGTGTCTTCAAGATCCGGGATCGACTTCAGCTTTTCGAGAACCTGGCGGCCGTTCATGCGCGGCATTTCATAATCCAGGATCACCACATCCGGGCGTTCCTTGTCGAGGTTAAAACGGATATGCGACAGCAGTTCCTGCCCGCTCAGGAAGCCTTTGCAGACATTATCCAGCCCGATCTGCCTGAATGCATTGTTGATGATATAGAGATCGTCCTCGTCATCATCAACTACGTACAAGAGAAATGGTGGTGTGTGCACGTCAGATAGTTTGGTTTCTTTTATCCTGTTCTGTCTCCAGGTTGTTTCCGCTGGCACTACGGTCAAATGTCACGGAAAGGAAATATTGCATGATGATTGCAAATTCCCTTTTATAATGCCGTACCAGGAAGCCGGAAACAATCCGGATGGTTTTGTTGGCTTCGGGGCGGGTAAGACCGGTCCTTTTGTGAAAATGCACGAAAAAGTTTTCCACAAGATGTTGTTAGGTGTTTTGAATTTTACCCAGTTCCGCTTTCGAAATCTCTTTCGCAAGATCGCTGAGCACCGGGTGCTGATTTTCAACATATTCAGTAATGGACGTAATGATCTCAATTGCTTTTTCTTCCGAAATATTCAGGCCCTCCATCAATTGGGTGATCAGCGTGTCCATCGTTGGCAGATAATTTGAAATATACAGTAAGGTAACAAAAATCAGCCATAGTGAGTACAGCCACCATAACGCATCCACCGGAAGTCAGGACAAGAACGAAAGGATATGGTTATGGAAAAACTGATCAAGAAATTAATGGAAAAGCACCAATTGCAACAGGACGAGGCGGAGGGTGCGGTGCACCTGGTAGTTGATTACCTGAAAAGCCAGAATCCGCACCTGAAGCAGCTCATTGATCACGTGATGCAGGAAACTGGCAGTGACGGCGGGGATACCGGTGAATAACCGTTCATCATGCCCGGAAGCCTCTGGTCTGAAATGCAGGGGATGCCTGTAACTTGGTTTCTGCAATTGCGTCAAAGAGCAAATTACTTTTTATGAAACAACTGTTTTTTGCCCTTTTCCTTGCAGGAACCATTGCATCAACCTCGTTCGCAGCTGAAGATGTTCGCCCCGGGCCTGCGGTCCGCACATTTCATTCCATGTTCTCACGCGCGTCCAATGTGAACTGGAGTGAGGCAGGACAATACCAGGTAGCTTCTTTCAACATGGGTGTACGTAATATGTCCGCATATTTTACAAAAGAAGGTGACCTCGCCGTCCTGGTGGAATCCATCACCACATCCGGGCTTCCCAGGCAACTTCGCCAGGCACTGGATACCATGAATGGCTGCATCATCCGCAATGTTTACCGCGTGGAACAGGGCGATGAGATCTCCTTTATCGCTATGGTGGAAACAGGTGGCCGGCATGTATCCCTGAAGTCAGCAGGACGCAAGTGGATGGAGATTGCCAGGAAATAACCCGTGCATGCCGATTTCCCGCGTATTCTTCGCGAGTCGAAATCTTAACTTCAGGCACAATTTCGGGCATATGCACTATCAAGATTTCCGGCAATCAGGCCACAGGCTTGTGGACTATATTGCCGACTACCTGGAGCACGTGGGGGAGCGTCGCCTGTTCCCCGATGCAGAACCTTCGTTTATTTACAGCCTGTTCGATGAACCCGTCCCGGACACACCGGAACCAATGGACGAACTGCTGCGGCAGATCGATGAGAAATTAATGCCCTACCTGACCCATGTGAATCATCCCGGTTATATGGGTCTGATAACACCCTCGCCCAACCCGGCAGGCATCCTGGGTGATCTTCTGGCATCGGCCATCAACCAGAACGTGGGAGCGTATACCATCGGGCCGGCAGCAGTAGCAATGGAACGGCGCGTGATCCGGTGGCTGAATGACCTCGTGGGTTATGATGAAAAAGCCGGTGGCAACCTGACCAGCGGGGGCATGATGGCCAATTTTATCGGCGTCAAACTCGGACGGGATTTCACTACCGGTGACAGGGCACAGCAGGAGGGACTTTCCGGCAAATGGGCGGTATATGTGTCCGAGGAACGGCATGTTTCCATTGACAAGTCCGTGGATGCTGCGGGCATCGGCCGGAAAAACCTCCGCATCATCCCGACCAATGCGCAATTCCAGGTGGACCTGCAGCAAATGGAGGCGGTGATCGCCTCGGATAAAAAAAATGGAATTCGGCCCCTGTGCATCATCGGGCTGGCAGGAACTACCAACCTAGGTGCTGTTGACAACCTTGAAGAACTCTCCGCTATCGCCCGACGCGAGCAATGCTGGTTTCATGTTGATGCGGCATATGGGGGCGGCATGTTGCTGTCTAACAGGTTTCCGGGACTGCTTCATGGCCTGTCCCTCGCCGATTCCATCACCATCGATCCCCACAAATGGTTCTATGCGCCCCTGGATGCGGGTGCCGTGCTGGTAAAGGACCACAGCCAGCTGACGCGCTCATTCGGTATACAGCATGCTTACCTCAAAGACGAGGCAGACCATGACAACCTGCGATACCAGTTTTATGTCCACGGCTTTGAGCAGTCAAAACGTTTCAGGAGTCTCAAGGTGTGGATGAGTTTCAAACACTACGGCAGGTCGCGCATCGGGGAGTGGATCGATAACAATATCCTGCAGGCACGTCACCTTCACCAACTGGCAACTTCCGGCGACATATTTGAGTCGGCTACGGTGCCGGTAATGTCGGCTGTCTGCCTTCATTATAAAACACCGGGAAAAAGCCCGGAAGTGTCGAAAGCCATTCACCACGAAGCGGCACGCCGCATCGAAGCAGGCGGGAATTTCTGGTTCGCCACGACAGAACTGAAGGGCAGGACATGGTTCCGCATCAACCCGGTAAACATCCATACAACCATTGAGCATATGGACCAGCTGTACCGCGAACTGGCACAGGTATGCAGGGACTCGGAGCGCCAGGTGACGGAAAAGGTGTCAGGAGTGTAACCCGGTGTCATGGCAGGGCACCTTATCTTTGCCTGCCTGAAACCTGAAGCATGAGCGAAGAAAAAAGCCTGAATTTCATTGAGGAGATCATTGAAGAAGACCTGAAGAACGGGAAGTACGATTCCATCGTGACCCGTTTCCCACCGGAGCCTAACGGGTACCTGCACATGGGGCACGCAACCAGCATCTGCCTCAATTTTGGATTGACCAAAAAATTTCCCGGGTATACCAACCTTCGCTTCGACGACACCAACCCGGTTACCGAGGAGACCGAGTATGTGGACAGCATCAAGGAAGATATCCGCTGGCTTGGTTTTGAGTGGAAGAACGAATTATATGCCTCTGATTATTTCGACCAGCTGTATGACTTCGCGGTAATGCTGGTTGAGAAAAACCTTGCCTACGTGGATGATTCAACATCCGAGGAAATCGCCGCGATGAAGGGAACACCCACGGAGCCCGGGAAAGACAGCCCGTACCGCAACCGCAGCACCGCCGAAAACCTGGACCTGTTTGCCAGAATGAAGGCTGGTGAATTCCCCGACGGCAGCCGCACGCTTCGTGCAAAAATTGACATGCAGCATCCCAACATGCTGATGCGCGACCCGGTGCTGTACCGTATCAAGCATGCCCACCATCACCGAACCGGCGACAAATGGTGCATCTACCCGATGTATGATATGGCGCACGGCCAGAGCGATTCCATTGAAAATGTAACGCACTCCATCTGCACGCTCGAATTTGTTCCGCACCGTGAATTATACGACTGGCTGATCAGCAAACTTGAGATTTTTCCATCGCATCAATACGAGTTTGCACGGCGAAACCTCACGTACACGGTAATGAGCAAGCGGAAATTGCTGCAGCTGGTGAACGACAAGTACGTGGATGGCTGGGACGATCCCCGCATGCCTACCATCAGCGGTATGCGCCGTCGCGGGTATACTCCCGAGTCTATCCGTGAGTTCTGCGAACGCGTGGGTATTGCCAAGCGCGAGAACCTGATCGATGTCGGGCTGCTGGAATTCTGTGTGCGCGAACACCTCAACAGGATCGCGCTGCGGCGCATGGTGGTGTTCGATCCGCTGAAGGTTGTGATCACCAACTTTGAAGGGCCTGTTGAGATGCTCAATGGTGAAGACAATCCTGAAGACACAGCCAGTGGCAGCCGGGAGATGCCATTCGGGAGACACCTGCTGATCGAAAAGGAGGACTTCATGGAGCAACCACCGAAAAAATATTTTCGACTGTACCCCGGCGGCATGGTGCGACTCAAGCATGCGTATATCATTCGTTGCGATGATGTGGTGAAAGGCGCCGATGGTCAAATAACAGAACTGCATTGCACTTATATACCGGAAAGCAAAAGCGGCCACGATACTTCAGGCATCAATGTAAAAGGAACGCTTCACTGGGTGGAGGAGACCAATGCCATCACCGCCGAAGTCCGGCTGTATGACAGGCTGTTCAAGGTGGAAGATCCGTCATCTGAAGAAGGTGATTTCAAGGATTACATTAACCCGGATTCACTGCAGACCATCACTACTGCATTTGCCGAGCCCGCCCTTAAAAACGCCCGGCAGGAGGAACGCTACCAGTTCCTGCGCAAGGGTTACTTCAGCCTCGACACAAAGGATACCTACAGCCGTCTTGTTTTTAATCGAACCGTTACGCTGAAGGATGCATGGGCGAAAGAAGTTAAAAAAGCAGCCCAATAAAAAACCTCCCCGGGGGGAGGCTTTTCTTATGTGCATGTTATCGGGTGGGATCTAATGCCTGCGTGATGCGGTCCAGGACATCCTGGAGGTGCGCACGGCTCGCCTGGTCGGAATAGGCGCCAAGCGCGCCCCTGATCTCTGTCGCTAATATACGCAATTGTGACTTGGCAATGGACACGGCATCGGAAGTTTTGCTGGCGGTACCGGCGGTTGAAAAAGATAACTGGATGCCCATCGGCGGCGGCGTCTGTTTGATAATACCGGTCAGTGATTCCACGAAAGACTTTTGCAGTGCACGGCGGTAAATATCAATCGGCCTGCGGGCTGCCACCTCGCTCCAGATGCCCTTGCGAAGGTCCGTTACCATTTCATTTGCGGTGTACGCATTTTTGTCTTCCGCCTCGAAGCGCGACAGCTTATTAAAAGTATTGGCTGCCAGGACCCGGTTCAATACGGATGACTGGAGCGACAGGATGGTGGACAGCTTGTTGTTGCCTGTGTAAGATGATATCTGGTTATCCACAAGCCACCTGGGTGTGGTGAACAGGTTTGCATGAAGGAACTGCATCGCTTCTTTCTGTCGGGCCTCCGGTACGAATTCCACCACGACACCAGGTTGCTCCTGCATCCGCGGTGTGGTATAGATGCCGCCAATATTTTTTGCCACGTGTCCCATGTAGCGTCCAAACTGTGAAACAACCTGCTGGTACATTTCATTGAGCGCCGTATAATCCTTGTTGGCTTCCTTTGTCCATTCCGGCAGGTTGGCAACAATGCGCTGCAGGTTTTTAATACCGTAGCCGCTCGCCTTCATGGCATTGTCACCCAGGTCCTCGTTCTGCGATCGCGGATCATCCGCATCGATTTCGGTGCCGAACCAGAGCCTGCGGTCCTTCAATCGTGCAATCGTCAGCTTGTTGAGTACCGGTACTTCTTCTTCAGCAGTTTTATATTCCGGCATCCAGCGATAACCCCATTCAATAGCCCACATATCATAATCGCCAATACGTGGGAACAATCCTTTTTCCGTAACCTGGTCCTCCGGCTGCGCCACGTAATTGAAACGCGCATAATCCATGATCGAAGGTGTATGCCCATATGTTTCAAGCCACCCGCGGTTTCGCAGGTTTTCAACCGGCACTGTAGATGATGATCCAAAATTGTGGCGAAGACCGAGTGTATGGCCTACTTCATGGGACGATACAAAGCGGATCAGCTCACCCATCAGGGAATCAGGGAACTTCAGTGAGCGGGCACGCGGATCAACCGCAGCGGCCTGGATGAAATACCAGTCGCGCAGCAGGTTCATAACATTGTGATACCAGTTGATATGGCTTTCCAGGATCTCACCGCTGCGTGGGTCGTTCACATGAGGACCACTGGCATTGGGAATATCGGATGGCTTGTAAACAATAGCTGAATGTCGAGCATCTTCGAGGCTCCAGTACGGGTCATTCGCAGGAGCTTCCTTCCCGATGATCGCATTTTTAAAGCCGGCCTTTTCAAACGCCTTTTGCCAGTCGTTCACACCCTTGATCAGGTAAGGGATCCATTTCTTAGGTGTTGCCGGGTCAATATAAAAAACGATCGGCTTCTTCGGTTCAACAAGTTCACCGCGCAGGTATTTTTCAATGTCTTCATCCTTCGGCTCCAGTCTCCAGCGGGTGATCATGGTAATGCGCTCCACACCATGCGGGTTTACGTCAAAGTCGGTGTATGAACGGGCAAAATACCCAATACGCGGATCAAAGTAACGCGGCTTCATCGGCGTGCGGGGCAGAAGCACCATGGAGCTGTTCAGCTCAAAGGTAGTCGGTGTGCCGGCCGATGGCGTCGTCGGGATCACCGGAGCTCCTGTCGTTGATGCACGCTGCTGTGGTGTACGCAGGTAGGTCTTTACGGTTTTTACTTCGATGTTTGTCGGGAACGAACGGATGTCAGAGATATACGAGTTATTCTGCTGGTATTGGCTAAGCCCCAGGTTACGCTTGTTGGTAGCGCTGAAAAAGAAAACATCATTGTCGCCCATCAGGTAATCGGTCATTTCAATCACCGAACCTTTTGCGCGGCTGATGCTGTCGCTCGCAATCGCCTTGATCTCGAACGCGGCAACGATAGGCTGCAGGTTGGAATTGCGCACGGAATGAAACATTCCTTCCGTGGAATCGCGCCCCATTTCACCAAAAGAAATCGTGCGCAGGAAAATGCGGTTGTTCGGTCCTTTTTCAAAGGTGATCACATTATTCGCGATCTGGTCGCCTGCATATCCCAGGAAACCGCTGCGGGCCCCTGCGGGTGCCTTCGAGATGCGGTTCACGATCAGGATCTCGCGGTTCAGCATCGAGTCCGGGATCTCGAAGTAATATTTGTCCTCTACCTTGTGCGTGATGAACAGGCCACGGTCTGTTTTTGCTTTTGCCGTGATGACCTCATGGTAAGGCTTAGGCCCCGACGAGGTGCTCCTGCTGCTCCCCGGGAACGACGATGGTACGGAAGTTCCGTTCTGTGTATTTCCCTGGGAAAAGACCTGGGCTGCCGAGAGAAGGAGAAGCCCTGCCATGATCGAAAATCTTTGTATCATATAGATTATTACTTGGATAAAGGCCGCTAATTTAAGGAACGAAGACCGGGCGGCAGTCATAAAATTTTTTCCTGCGCGGATATTAACATCCCGTTCGGTGCACGCCGCTGTGCACAAAATCTGTCGCAGCGATATGGCGGTTCCCATAGATTTGCGTCCCAAGCTGAAAAAATGGACCAGAAGTACCTATTAAAGATCTGTGAAAAGCGCAACCTGTCCGTAAAGCAGGTCACCAACATGGCGCAGCTGCTGGCTGAGGGAGCTACCATCCCGTTTATGGCGCGCTACAGGAAAGAGGCTACCGGTAATCTTGATGAAGTCGTGATCGGCAACGTGGTGGAGGATATTGGTTATTTCGCGGAGTTGGAGAAACGAAAGGAAACCGTCCTCAAAACAATCCAGGACCAGGGTAAGCTGACACCCGAACTGCAGCGCAGGATCACTGTATGCTTCAACGCCACCGAACTGGAAGACATCTACCTTCCCTACAAGCCGAAGCGGAAAACCCGTGCCACACAGGCTGTGGAAAAAGGACTGGAGCCCCTGGCAAGGATCATTTTTGCACAGGGTGCCGTTAACCCCGATTCAGAAGCAGCAGCCTATATTTCAGATCTGGTTCCGGACGTGAAGGAAGCACTCCAGGGTGCACGCGATATTATGGCGGAATGGATCAGTGAGCACGAACAGGCGCGCAACAGCATCCGCCAGCTCTTTGCAGCCGGCGCGGTCCTGTCCGCAAAGGTCATTCCAGCAAAAAAAGAAGATGCAGATGCACAGAAGTACCGCGACTATTTTGAATTCAGTGAGCCGCTGTCCCAAAGCCCGTCGCACAGGATACTCGCGATACGCCGCGGCGAGAAGGAAGGTTTCCTTGCGATGGACATCAGCATTGAAAAGACGCATGCCGTGGAAGCACTTGAAAAAATATTTATTACGGCGTCCAACGCTGCGGCGCTCGAAGTTCGCCGCGCCATCGAAGACAGCTACACGCGCCTGCTGAAGTCATCGATCGAAAACGAATTCCGCCTGGCCGCCAAAGCACGCGCGGATGAAGAAGCGATCCACGTCTTCACGGAAAACCTGCGGCAGCTGTTACTGGCGCCACCGCTTGGCTCAAAGCGGGTACTGGCGATCGATCCGGGATTCCGCACCGGGTGCAAGGTGGTATGCCTCGATGCGCAGGGTATGCTCAAGCATAATACAACGATCTACCCGCACCCGCCACAAAACCAGTGGCAGGAAAGCGTTGCAGCACTGAAGGCGCTTGCAGGCAAATACAGCATCGAGGCCATAGCAGTAGGAAATGGCACGGCGGGAAGAGAAACCGAGCAACTGGTGCGCAGCATTGATTTCGGTACACCCGTCAGCATTTTCCAGGTAAATGAAAGCGGTGCGTCCATCTATTCTGCATCGGAAGTGGCTCGTGAAGAATTCCCGGATCATGACGTAACGGTGCGCGGCGCGGTAAGCATTGGGCGAAGACTGCTGGACCCGCTGAGTGAGCTGGTGAAGATCGATCCAAAATCTATCGGCGTGGGACAGTACCAGCACGATGTGAACCAGGTGAAGCTGAAGCAGGCGCTCGACAGGGTGGTGGAGAGTGCGGTCAATTTTGTGGGCGTGGAGATCAACACGGCATCCAGACACCTGTTGCAGTATGTGTCAGGCGTGAGTGCTTCCCTCGCCGGCAATATTGTGCAGTACCGCGCGGAGAACGGGCCTTTCAGGAGCCGCGAAGAGATCCGCAGGGTGCCGCTCATGGGCCCCAAAGCTTATGAGCAGAGTGCGGGTTTCCTGCGCATTGCAGGTGCGGCGAACCCGCTTGACAATTCCTCAGTTCATCCCGAACGCTATGCACTGGTACAGCAGATGGCTGCGGACGCAGGAGCCACCGTTGAGGAACTGGTGCAGAACGCTGCCTCCAGGATGCTGGTGGACCGCAGGAAATACATCAGTGAAACCGTGGGTGCCTACACGATCGACGACATCATGAAGGAGCTTGAAAAGCCGGGGCGCGACCCACGGAGCAGCATCGAGGAATTTCGTTTCGATGATTCCATAAAATCAATTGAAGACGTAAGACCCGGGATGACCGTGCCGGGTATTGTGACCAACATCACCAATTTCGGCGCGTTTGTGGATATCGGTGTGAAGCAGGATGGCCTTGTTCACGTGTCGCAGCTGGCTAACAGGTTCGTATCCGACCCGAATGAAGTGGTGAAACTCAACCAGCGGGTGATGGTTACCGTGACGGAAGTGGATGTGGCGCGCAAGCGCATCGCGCTCTCCATGAAACAACCGGACGCACCTGCTCCCGCGCCAAACGCCCGCCCGCAAAAAGCCGTTCCAAAAAAGCAGGCAGAGGAAATCTCGTTCCAGGACAAGCTCATGGCGCTGAAGAAGAAGTTTAAATGAAATAGTTTGCAGTTTGCGGTTCGCAGTTTGCGGTTCGCTGAACGGTTCGCGGTTCGCGGTTCGCGGTTCGCGGTTCGCTGAACGGTTCGCGGT
>DASUVB010000118.1:0-4189 GCA_036373835.1 Flavisolibacter sp.
GGTGGACAGCACGCTGGCACTGTATGGAGTCAGGCACATCATCGTCGGGCACACCATTATGGAAAATATACAACCCTGGTACAACGGCAAGGTCATTGCCATCGACGTCAACCACCATTATGGCAATCACCAGGCTTTGTACATCGATAAAAAATCGTTTTACCGCATCAGTCACCAGGGAAAGAAAGAGAAGATCAATTGATCCATATGTGCTGACCGCCGGGAATAATAATTTTACCACATGTCCCTGTTGCAAAAGCTGAAAAGAAATGTATTTGCAAGGCTGTACCTGCTCCCGTTGATGCTGGTATTGCTGGTGACGATCCTCTTTTGGAAAGAAAAATTCGTCATTTACCTCGCAGTTCCACCGTTAATTGTTGTTGCGGCAATACCGCTGGTGTCAAAACGGAAATACCTGCTGAAAGTAGAAATAGGAAAGGAGGAAATGCTGGTCAGTTATGTTACATCGCGGCTGGTCAGGGAAACCGATATACTGCGAATCGAGAGAATCTCGGGAACACGGGTGGAACGCGGCAGGCTGTGGATGGGTGCCATACCCCGGCTTCGGATCCGTTACAAGGGGCGCTGGCAGGAGTACCGGATCTGTCTCGTGGATACCCTGAGTGACCTGCAGCAGCTTACGCCGGGCCACACCGTCTCTTCCGGTTAAGTCATTGAATCTCCCGTCAAAATTTGGTAATTTGGCATACAAATCATCATCATGTTATTTCCTGACATCGTGATTTTATTCCTGCTTTTTCTGATTGCATTGTTCTTCGGGCTCATTTGATCGTCCTGTGTAATCGTGCCTGGTTTTATGCATACGCCTGATCAATTCATACAATCAAGCCCACTTCAGTGGATCACCGAAGTAGTGAATGATGCCGTCATCACAGCAAATGCTTCGGGGCACGTAACATTCTGGAATGCGGCGGCTGAAAGACTTTTCCAGTATACGAGCCAGGAGATAACCGGCAGGCCTTTGACTACGATCATTCCGGGCCAGTATCGCGAAGCCCACGAACAGGGCATACAGCGCATCCTGCAGGGCGGTCCGGCGCATGTGATCGGAAAGACCGTGGAGTTGCATGGCTTGCGGAAGGACGGAACCATTTTCCCGATCGAACTGTCACTGTCGACCTGGAACAGCCCGGAGGGACGCTGCTTCGGGGGTATCATCAGGGATATCAGCAGGAGAAGACACGCGGAACAGCTTATCCGTGATGCCGAATTGCGGTTTAGGTCCATCATGGCGACAGCTAACGATGCCATCATTGCCGCAGATGCCAATGGAAAGATTCTCTCCTGGAATCGCGCCGCAGAGCGAATTTTCGGTTACGAGGAGGAAGAAGTAATGGGGAGGTCACTGACCATGATCATCCCGCAGCAATACAGGGCGCTACACGAAGAGGGCATGAAACGGGTTGCTTCAGGCGGTCCGGCTCATGTAATTGGAAGCACGGTAGAACTGTCGGGACTGCATAAATCAGGAAACACTTTCCCGTTGGAGTTGTCATTGTCGGCCTGGGAGATCGATGGCCAGAAAAATTTCTGTGGCATTATCAGGGACATTACGCACCGAAAAGCTGCAGAAATGCAGTTGCGGGAGAACGAAAGCCGGTTCCGATCCATTACAGAAACTGCCAATGATGCTATCATTACTGCAAACCAGTATGGAGTGATCGAATCGTGGAACAAGGCAGCGGAAAAGATCTTTGGTTATTCCGCCGCAGAAGCAACCGGGAAACCCCTGACGCTCATCATTCCGGACCGTTACAAAAAAGCACATGAGGAAGGACTGCGACGTGTTGCCGGGGGTGGACAGCGGAACGTTATCGGGCATACCGCGGAACTCACAGGGCTTCATAAAAACGGCCATACTTTTCCTATTGAACTTTCCCTTTCGGCATGGGAGAGAGGTCCCGAAGTGTTTTTTTGCGGTATCATCCGCGATATCACGGAAAGGAAAACCGCAGAGGCGGAATTAAAAAAGAGCCGGAAACGCGTAGCTGAGAAAGCCCAGAAGCTTAAGACGGCCAACGAAGAGATCCGGGAGAAGAACGAACAGTTACAGGCGTTGTCCAACAAGCTGGCTAAGTATCTTTCGCAACAGGTTTACAAGTCAATTTTCACAGGAAAGAAGGATGTTAAGATCGAATCATACCGAAAGTACCTGACCGTGTTTTTCAGCGACATTCATGATTTTACGGAACTGACAGACCGGATAGAATCGGAGCTGCTCACCACCCTGCTCAACCGGTACCTTAATGAAATGACAAAGATTGCCATTGATTTTGGCGGCACGATCGACAAATATATCGGCGATGCCATCATGATCTTTTTTGGCGATCCTGAAACCCTTGGACCGAAGCAGGATGCGGTCGCCTGCGTGAAAATGGCATTGAAAATGCGCGAGCGACTGTCCGATCTGCAAAAAGAATGGCAGGCCATGGGAATCGTGACGCCGCTGGAAGTACGCATGGGCATTAATTCCGGCTACTGCACGGTGGGTAATTTCGGTTCGGAGGAGCGGCTGGATTATACCATCGTGGGCGGGCCTGTTAATCTCGCCAGCCGGCTTGAATCGGCTGCTATGGTCAACCAGATCCTTATTTCCCACACAACCTATAGCCTGGTTCACGACGAAATTGCCTGTGAGAAAAAGGAAGAAATGAAAGTGAAGGGCCAGGCATATCCCGTTCAGACGTACCAGGTCAGTCACCTGCTGTCGAATGACAGGAAGGAAGAGGAGATCCATACGGAGCTCGCCGGCTTCAACATCAGCGTCAATTTTGAAAAGATGTCGTATACCGACCGGCTGCTGGCGCGCGAGATCCTGCAGAAGGCCATCAACAAGTTATAGCTGGCAGTACCACCTGGTTATTTAAGGGTCCGCAGTGTAACCGAATACCGGGTCTGTTTAACTGGTGCGGTACTGTGTTGCCATTCGCTTCGTGAAGGGCCGTCCATTACGTATAATGATCGCCGGTGTACCGGGACAGAAACAAGCGCGCCTTTCTGCTTTGTCTTGTCATAAGGTTTCAGCCGGAAGATGCAATCAGATAGCAATGTAATGCCTGCGATGAGGTTGAATGGTGGGGCATCGCGGTGCCAGTTAATGACAGCACCGGGCGGGTATTCCAGTACCAGCAATTCCGCGAAATCATCTTTATGTAGTGCAAGCCGGGTGGCTACTTTTTCCATCAGCGGATAGAATGATGACGGGATCGCTTTTCCTTTCGAAAGCCGCCGGTGGGTAAAACTCCAGTCGTATCCGAAGCTCGCCACCCTGCGTTTGGCTTCGTATCCCTGGAAAATAAATGTATGTAATTCTATCGCCTTGATCGCGGCAAGGAGTTCGGCTTCCTCCGCGACCGAAATAAAATTTTCATGGTATTGGAACCCGGTCGGGTAGCGCGGTTCATCCGGGAATAGGCTATTCATACAGTGGGTTGCTAAAATGCCATGCCATAAAAAAGGCGGGGAACCCCCGCCTTGCCGCATCAGCTGAATGCTTTTGCAAACTCGTAGGTGTCACTGAACTGGAAGCAGCTTTGTACCTTGCCGTTCTTCAGGCGGAACACGCCACACCAGTCCTGCTCATACGTTTTGCCCGTCACTTTTACCTTCCCGGCTTCATGGCCCAGCACCACAACCACATCGCCCTGGGCAATGAATTCCTTCGGCTCAAATTCGGTCATGTCAATCTCGCTGCTCAACCTGTTGAAGAAGTCCTCCACGCCTTCTTTTCCATAGAAGTATCCGGACAGGTCAACGCCAGGAATTTTGTAACCACCCCAGGCGACATCATCGGCGCAGAGGTCGATGATACCGCGGATGTTACCTTCTGCGAAATCTGCAAATCCTTCCTGGATGATCTGCAAATTGCTGCGGGTTGCAACAGAGGTTTCCATGTTAGATGTATTTTGGTTAAGAAATCCGGTGGCAGGTGCGGGGAGGAATTTCGGAGGATGATTAAAGATACCAAGGTTTTAAAACTTCCAAAACAGGTTTTAGTGATGCGGACTGAGCGCTGGTACCCCCCGTTGTTTTGATGATTCGCATCTCGTGGTTACCGGTGTTAATGAAAGTCTTATTCGCAAGCGATTACTCATGTTATTTTACAGTCAAGCTTCAGGGTGGATAGAAGCTGCCAGGGTGGTTACCCGCCTTGCCCCGCTAATGGCGG
>DASUVB010000119.1:0-6112 GCA_036373835.1 Flavisolibacter sp.
CGTTGCGAACATAACCATGATAAAAATCGGGGATCATTCCGGGTTCAGGGCGGGGCATACTTTTTCCCGAAAATAGGAACATTCGCTTACTGGCAGCAATGCGATGCAGATGAGCGCAGCCTGGAGATTTGACCCGAACAATATGGCACAAAAAAACCCCGGGGAGTTCCCGGGGCTCTTATCAGAATGTTTTCGTGGCTTTCTTTTCTTCCTTGATCTTTATTTTGTCGTCTTTCACCTTGATTTTTACGTCTTCGGTCTTGATCTTGAAGTCACCTTTGCTCACCTGCTCCGCAAGCTTTACGGCTTCCAGCGCATTTACGATGCCTCCCGTACGGCTGATGGAGGCCATTTCCACTGTTTCCTGCGTTTCGGGATTGGAGACTTTGAAGCCCGGCTTGAGGCTGCTGTGTTCAATGATGAATTTAACGTGCTGTACGCTCAGTTGCGGGTAATACGACAGCAGGAATGCTGCCAGCCCGGAAACAACTGGTGCCGCCATGCTGGTTCCCTGCTGGTTGCCATACGTATTGCCACCGGGAATGGTTGAATAGATCCGCACACCGGGTGCGAAAACATCCACCTCGGCCTTCCCATAATTGGAGAATGAAGCGACCAGACCGCCCGATTTCGCCTCGCCACTCGGCCCGGTAGCACCTACAGTGATCCAATTTGTGGGGCGGGTGCCATCCAGCAGGAGTCCGGAAGGGTAATTGAAAGTAGTGTCAATATTTTTTGCGTCGTTTCCGGCGGCATGCACAAGAAGCACTCCCTTGCTTTCCGCATACCGTACGGCTTCATCAACCCACTGCTTGCGGGGAGAGAAGGACTTTCCGAAGCTCATGTTGATAACGCGGGCACCGTTATCAACGGCATATCGGATCGCCAGAGCAACATCCTTGTCGTGCTCGTCACCATCGGGAACTGCCCGGAGGGCCATGATCCGCACATTGTCCGCAACCCCGTCCATTCCGACGCCGTTACCGCGTGCGGCCGCTATGATCCCTGAAACGTGTGTTCCATGCATGGAGGTGCCGGCCATCACATCATTATTCCCGTAATTGCGGTCATTGATATCATCTTCATTGTCGCGAACGATATCTCCACGGTAGTTCGGTGGTGCGCTGTCCACGGCTTCCGCCTTTCGCAATGTGCCTTCAAACTCTTCCAGGAGTAGCTTATTGGAAATTTCGTTGCTGCCGTTCTGATCGCAGATGCTCAGCATGATCTGCTTTACCATAGCGGCTTCGCGGACCGATGCCTCGTATTTGGCCAGGTCGGAACAATCGTATTCTTCCTTTTTCAGGTCTTTTGAAATGATGGAGTCACCGGCCTGGAAGGAGGGAAGCAGGCGCTTGATGAAAAACACTTCCTGCGCATCAATTCCTTTTTCGGTTTCACTCTTTGCCCGGAGCCACGTGGTATAATCCCGGCGGTCTGTCTCACTCAGCTTTGAAGGATCAGAAACGTTTTCAAATCGTTTTTTCCATGAATGGTACAGTCGGGCTGCCTCGTAGGAATCCTCCTTTACATTTCGCCCGTCTTTTCCACCCAGGAAGTTCCACCCATGGATATCGTCCACGTAGCCGTTCTTGTCGTCGTCAATACCATTACCGGGAATTTCGCCGGGGTTTCTCCATAATACCGGCCTGAGGTCTTCGTGCGTAGTGTCTATTCCTGAATCAATTACTGCAACAATAACCGTCCTGCCCTGTTTTCCCTTTACAAGTTCGTAAGCTTTATCAAGGCTGATGCCGTAAAAGCCGCTGTCGGTTTTGTCAAGTAAATGCCAGCCTTTCGGTACTGTTTTTTTCGAAGTCTGCGCGGATACAGATATGCTTCCCGCAATAATTGCCGTAAAAAGTACGGTCGCCCTGATCAGATTCATCATGTAATATTGAATTGAGTGCTTTAAAAATACCCAAACCACTTATACAGACTTGTGAAAAAGAGGATAAGTGGGATGGACAGATGTTAACAAACCGCTATAAATCAAATTTTATACCCTGCGCGAGTGGGAGGCTGGTGCTGTAATTGATCGTATTGGTTTGTCTTCTCATATAAAACCGCCAGGCGTCGCTTCCGCTTTCCCTGCCCCCGCCGGTTTCCTTTTCACCACCGAATGCGCCGCCAATTTCGGCACCCGAAGTCCCGATGTTCACATTGGCGATCCCACAGTCGCTTCCTGCTGAAGAAAGGAACAGTTCGGCTTCGCGAAGGTTCAGGGTCATGACTGCGGAAGAAAGACCCTGCGGCACCCCGTTCTGTATGGCGATCGCTTCGTCAAAGGTTCTATATTTCATCAGGTAGAGAATGGGTGCAAATGTTTCGTGCTGAACTATTTCGAATGAAGGCTCCACTTCGGCAATGCATGGCTTTACATAGCAGCCGCTTTCATAACCGGCACCCTCCAGCACGCCGCCCTCCACCACGAAACGGCCACCTTCCTTTATGCACTTTTCAATAGATTCCTGGTAAAGCTTTACCGCATCCCGGTCGATCAGCGGCCCGACGTGGTTGGACTCGTCGAGCGGGTTGCCAATGCGTAATTGCCTGTAGGCATGCACCAGTTTGTCGCGAAAGCGGTCGTACACTTCTTCGTGTATGATCAGCCGCCGTGTTGACGTGCAACGCTGGCCCGCCGTTCCAACAGCACCGAAAACACACCCCACCAGCGACATTTCAAGGTCTGCATCCTTTGATATGATGATCGCATTATTGCCACCGAGTTCCAGCAACGACCTGCCCAGGCGCGCACCCACAGCGGCACCAACAGCCTTGCCCATGCGGGTGGAGCCGGTTGCCGAGATCAGCGGGATTCTTTTGTCATGAGACATTTTCTCCCCAAGATCCCTTTCACCGGTCACCAGGCACGAAACGCCTTCCGGAACATTGTTCGCCCGGAACACTTCGCTCACGATCTTCTGGCAGGCAATGCCGCAAAGCGGTGTTTTTTCCGACGGCTTCCATACGCATACGTCTCCGCATACCCATGCCAGCATCGCGTTCCAGCTCCATACAGCAACAGGAAAATTGAATGCGGAAATGATGCCTGCGATACCCAGCGGATGCCACTGCTCGTACATCCTGTGTCCTGGCCGTTCACTGTGCATGGTCAGGCCGTGCAACTGGCGTGAAAGGCCGACAGCGAAGTCACAGATGTCGATCATTTCCTGGACTTCGCCAAAGCCCTCCTGCAGGCTTTTTCCCATTTCATACGAAACAAGCCTGCCGAGATGTTCCTTGTTCTCACGCAGGGCTTCGCCCACCTGTCGCACAACATCACCACGCTTCGGCGATGGCCACATGCGCCAGGCAGCAAAGGCTTTTTCAGCCTGCCTGATGACCTGCTCGTAAGCTGCGTCATCTGTTGTGATCACATCCGCGATATTCTTTCCGTCCACGGGCGACCAGGACGTAATGACTTTCCCGCGGCTGTTGATCCATTCCGATCCCGTGGACGTTCCCTGGTTCTGCTCACGTATGCCTGACTGGCTCAGTAACTCTTTCATTATCTTAATATGATTCAGATTCATTCGGAAAATCACCCTTCTTCACGTCATCAATATATTTCTGAACGGAAGCGGTGATCTGTTCATGCAGGTTGAGGTATTGCCTTAAAAAGCGCGGCCGGAATTCGGTATTGATGCCGAGCATATCATGCATCACCAGCACCTGGCCGTCACAGTGAGGGCCGGCACCAATGCCGATGGTCGGGATATGAAGACTGGCTGAGACCTCCTGCGCCAGCGCGGCCGGGATCTTTTCCAGGACCAGCGCAAAGCAGCCGGCTGCCTCCAGCAACCGTGCATCTGAGCGAAGCTTGGAGGCTTCAGCTTCCTCCTTCGCACGTACATTGTATGTTCCGAACTTGTAAATGGATTGCGGTGTCAGTCCCAGGTGTGCCATTACCGGTATACCAGCGCCAATGATACGCTTTACCGAATCCAGCACCTCTTCGCCGCCTTCCAGCTTGATGGCATGGGCACCCGTTTCTTTCATGATGCGGATAGCCGACGCGAGCGCAATATCGCTGTTGGACTGGTAGGAGCCGAAGGGAAGGTCCACCACGACCAGGCAGCGCTTTACGCCGCGGATCACAGATGAGGCATGGTAGATCATCTGGTCCAGTGTGATCGGCAGTGTCGTTTCATGGCCGGCCATAACGTTCGACGCGGAATCCCCAACCAGGATCACGTCGATGCCCGCCGCATCGAAAATGCGTGCGAACGAAAAATCGTACGCGGTGATCATGGAGATCTTCCGCCCCGAACTTTTCATTTTCTGAACGGTGTTGGTTGTAATCCGCTTGACTTCCTGAGTGCTGGCGCTCATGTCAATAATTTGGCGGCCAAGTTACAGAAATAAAACCGTGGGTATGGCAACATCGTCAGCGCGTCACGTGATCGAATCTTTGACACGGTCGTATAAAATATGTATCAGGCCATCGGCCAGACCGATCTTGGGGACATATATTTCACCTGCATCGGCCCATCGCATGACGTTGATATATATCAGCAATGCCGGCACGATCACATCGGCCCTGTCCTGTCGCAGGTGGTACAGGCTGATACGCTGTGAAAGCGTCAGGCTGCTGAACTCCTTGTAGTAGCTGCGAAGCAGTTCGATCGACAGCGGCTTTCCTTCCTTTCGCTTGGAAAGCGAAAAAACCTTGTTGATGTTGCCGCCTGACCCAATAGCCGTAATGTGATGGAAACCGCGCAGTCGATTGGTAATGAAATCCTTCATTTCGTTCCACTGGTCTTCATCTACCTGGTTTTTGAGCAGCCGGATCGTACCTATGTTGAAGGACTGCTTGGCAACCAGCGCGCCATCGCTGAAAAAAGTAAGCTCTGTACTTCCGCCTCCCACATCTATATACAGGTACGACTCTTCGTCGGTCAGTCGCTCCGCAATATGATTCTCGTAGATGTAGGTCGCTTCTTCCTCACCCGAGATGACGCGTATCTCAATCCCCGTTTCTTTTTTCACGCGTGCCAGGATCTCATCGGCATTGACTGCATCACGCATAGCCGATGTGGCAGCTGTGATGAGGTGTTTCACATCATAAACATTGAGCAGCAGCTTATAGGCCTGGATCGTTTCTACCAGCTTGGTTGCCCTCTGGGAGGAAATAGCGCCTTTTTCAAAAACGTCAAATCCCAGCCGCAAAGGCACACGAACCAGCGACAGCTTCACGAAATCATGCACACCCTCGGTGCTAAATATGACCTCGTTGATCAGCAGGCGTGCCGCATTGCTCCCGATATCAATAGCTGCTAACTTCAACTTTATCTTCTATTTTCTGGTATAGGTAATTATAGGTTTCCACCTGCGACCGGATCCTGTCGCCATCGGATTGGACGTATTCGTTTCCAAGCTGGTTGTCCAGCGAACGTGCTTTCACATTATCCTTCATCTGTATCCGGATGATGTCCCTGATCTCCTTCCTGAGACGTTCATCAAAGATCGGGCACGAAGCCTCCACGCGGTGTTCCAGGTTCCGGATCATCCAGTCAGCAGAGGAAATAAACACTTTTTCCTTGCCACCGTTATGAAAGATCCAGACCCGCGCGTGTTCCAGGTATTCATCCACAATACTTACTGCTTTAATGGGCTTGTCAAATTTGGCGCTTTCGGAATACATGCAAAATATGCCGCGAATGATCAGGTTCATCTGCACCCCCGCACGTGCGGCTTCGTACAGCTCACTGATAATATCCTCGTCGGACAGGGAATTCATTTTTACCGTGATGGAAGCAGGATTGCCACGCAAGGCATTTTTGACTTCCGTCTGGATCATTTTGATGATCTCCTTCTTCGCGAACACAGGGCTGGGGAGCAGCACCGTGCATGCTTTCAGGAAATGCGTGCCTGTTTTATAATGCTCTATATAATTAAAAATACGGTTCACATCGGCCATGATCGCCCGGTTCGAAGTGAGCAGGCAGTGGTCGGCATAAATCTTTGCCGTGTCTTCATTCAGGTTGCCGGTGCTCACGAAACCGTATTGTACGATGCGGTCCGCCACGCGTTTGCGGATCACGCAGATCTTTGCGTGCACCTTCATGTTTGGAATGCCGATCAGTACCTTGACACCTTCTTCTTCCAG
>DASUVB010000120.1:0-2518 GCA_036373835.1 Flavisolibacter sp.
GGTGCTGGCAGCTGTTGATAGCCTTGAGAAGAATATCCGCCGCGAGATCAGGAGTCTCGGAACCAATACGATCTATATCGACAAGTGGCAGTATAATAGCAGACCCGGCGCTTCATACTGGAAGTTCGCAACGCGCCCGGCACCGCGATTTCCGGAAATGCAGGCGCTGCTCAGCCGCGTGCCCACAATAAAATATGCCGCTTTCAAAATTGAATCCCGCTTCCCGGTGCAGGCGTTCTCTTCAACCGCGTCGAATGTCCGCGTCTACGGCATCAGCAGTGAATTCCCGATGATACAGCCACTCGATATCCAGTTTGGGCGACAACTCACCGCTGCTGACCATGAACGCGGTACCGCCAGCATCATCATCGGATTCGAACTGGCACAAATGATTTTCCCGCAACCCGCATCCGCGGTGGGAAAGACGGTTGGGATCCGCGGACGACAACATACTGTTGCCGGCGTATTGAAAAAGCAGGGTAACCAGCTGATCGGGGGCTGGGGCTTCGACAAAAGCATCATTATGACCTACACACATGCGCGCAGCATGATGGATGAAACGAAAGCCGACCCGTTCATTATGGTGCAGGGTCATGAGGGAATTCCCGGCAGCGAGGTTGCAGCAGAAACAAGAACTGCATTGCGCGCCATCCGGAAGCTGCGGCCGCTGGAAGAGGACAATTTCAGCCTCAACGACGTGAATGACTTCAGCAAAACGCTGGGTGATGCATTCAGGGGCGTTAACCTGGGTGGATGGGCGATCGGCGCGCTGGCCTTTATTGTCGGGATCTTTGGCGTTGCGAATATCATGTTCGTGACCGTGCGGGAGCGGACCTCGCAGATCGGGTTGAAAATGGCAGTGGGTGCACAACGATCGCATATTCTCGCGGAAGTGTTGCTGGAATCCGTTTTCCTGTGCCTGCTGGGTGGCATTGCAGGGCTGCTGATGGTGGCCATCCTGGTGCCTGTAGCGGCTACGCTGGCGGAATTCCCTGTATTCCTGTCGCCGGGACTGATCGCAACCGGACTTCTCATCAGCACCATCGCCGGTGTGGCTGCGGGCATGATACCGGCGTACCAGGCTGCCCGCCTCGATCCCGTGACCGCCATCCGCAGCAATTAAATTTACATTTGCAGCATGCCTGTGATCCTTGCCATTGAATCTTCGTGCGACGAAACTGCGGCGTCAATATGCCGCGACGGCAACATTCTATCGAACCAGGTCGCCACGCAGGCCATCCACCGCAAATTCGGCGGCGTGGTCCCGGAACTCGCGAGCCGTGCGCACATGCAGCACATCATTCCCGTAGTAAATGCAGCGCTGAAAGATGCCGGTGTATCGCTGCCCGACATTGATGCCGTCGCGTTCACGCGCGCGCCGGGGCTGATCGGCTCCCTGCTGGTCGGCAGCCAGTTCGCAAAATCGCTGTCACTCGCCCTGGACAGACCCCTGATTGAAGTACACCATATGCAGGCGCATGTGCTGGCCAACCTGATACCTGATGCAAATCCACAAGGAATCCCAACTTTCCCGTTCCTGTGTCTCACGGTGAGCGGCGGCCATACCCAGATCGTGCTGGCCGCAGGTCCGAACGATATGCAGGTTATCGGGGAAACACTTGACGACGCCGCCGGCGAAGCTTTCGACAAGACCGCCAAGCTGCTGGGACTTCCTTACCCAGGCGGCCCGCTGATCGATAAATTCGCTGCACAGGGTGATGCAACGCGCTTCCGTTTTGCAGAGCCCAGGATCGAAGGGCTGGACTTCAGCTTCAGCGGTCTCAAAACATCGATCCTGTATTTCCTGCAAAAAGAAACGGCAGCTGACCCTGATTTTGTCGAAAAGAATATGGCTGATATCTGCGCGTCCGTTCAGCACACGATCATCTCGATCCTGTTGAAAAAAATGAAAGCAGCGGCACTCCGGCATGGCATTACAGATCTTTGCATTGCGGGTGGCGTATCAGCCAACTCCGGGCTTCGCAGGGCCTTCACAGAGATGTGCGCGTACGAACGGTGGCGGGCCTTCATCCCGAAATTTGAATACTGCACCGACAATGCGGCGATGATCGCGATCACCGGCTACTATAAATTCCTGGCAAACGAGTTCTCTGATCTATCTGTAACTGCCAGCGCCCGCGCTGGATGGAGCTGATTATGGCGAATCCCTATTTCCAGTTCAAGCAGTTTACCATTTACCATGACCGCACGGCCATGAAGGTGACCACCGATGCGTGCCTGTTCGGCGCCTGGGCCGCGCAGGAGATATCACAAATGCCAAATATTGCCACCATGCTTGATGTAGGTACCGGCACCGGGTTGTTGTCAATGATGGTGGCACAGCAAAAGGCTTTGGAGACCGACGCCATAGAAATTGATCCTGACGCGGCTGCCCAGGCCTCGGAGAATATAAAAGCATCACCGTGGGCAACGAGAATCCACGTGATTCAGCAGGACGTGAACGATTTACAGCCTGGTCGTGCTTATGATGTCGTGATCAGCAACCCTCCTTTTTACG
>DASUVB010000121.1:0-2101 GCA_036373835.1 Flavisolibacter sp.
CAGTGTGGTCTTGCCTGCACCGATATTTCCCTCGATCGTGATAAAAGTATACTTCATGCAGCCGTTATGGAAGTTGGCAAAGTAAAGGCGGATGCCGCACCTCATCAACTAATTTTATACACGCGCAGCGGATCCCCGCACGCAGCCAGCATTTGTGCAACTGTTTTACCTGTAACGGGATGTACCAGGTCAGGTGCGATCTCGTTCAGGCACGCGAGCGCAAAACGCCGGTTGTGCACTTCCGGGTGCGGGATGTGCAGGCCCTCCTGATCGATCACGGCGTCGTTGTAAAACAGGATATCAATATCTATGAGCCTCGGCCCATACCGCTCCTGCCTGGTGCGGCCCATCGTTTTTTCGATCGAAAGCAGCCGCTCCAGCAAAGCTTCCGCAGAATGATCCGTTTGCAACGCTATCGCCTGGTTACAGAACAATGGCTGGTCCTGGAGTCCCCATGCTTCGGTTTCGTACACCGACGAGGCCTGCACGATCCTGCCTTCTTTGCCAATTGCATGTCGTGCCTGCCGCAGGTAAAGCAGGCGGTCTCCCATATTCCCGCCGGTCAGCAAATAAGCATGGTTCATATCACTTTCTTCAGCCGGCACCAAATATCTTTTATTTTTGACGCATGTAAATACCGTGTTATGGGAAGTTTTTTCAAGATGTTCTTTGCATCTCTGTTGTCGATTATTGTTTTCTGCCTGATCATTTTCTTCTTTATGGCGGCATTTGTTGCCGTGCTCACGACCAGGGATAAGCCCGATATACCTAAAAAATCCGTCCTCGTTATTGATCTCGACGATCATTTTTCCGAAGCGGGTAGTAAGGAGCCTTTTTCAGGGTTCCTGGCAGGTTCGGACCACCCGGGGCTGTACGACGTGGTGCGCCTGATCCGGCATGCGAAGAAAGACAAGGATATCTCCGGTATTTACATCAGGGCCGAGGGCAATGCAAACGGGTTTGCGTCGAGCTATGAGCTGCGCAAGGCCATTATGGATTTCCGCGGCACCGATAAATTCGTCATTGCCTACGGCAATGTAATGTCGGAACGCGCCTACTTCGTCGCCAGCGCTGCTGAAAAGATCTACGTGAATCCCACCGGGATCTTTGAATGGAAAGGTTTGAACGTGACCCTGCCGTTCCTGAAGGGCACACTGGAAAAGCTCGACATCAAGGCCCAGGTGTTCTATGCCGGTAAGTATAAGAGTGCAACGGAAGTGTTTCGCACCGATAAGATGACACCCGAGAACAAGCTGCAAACGCTGGAGTGGTTGAATGACATTTATTATTATTCACTGATGCAGATCTCCGCGACCAGGGGCATTGATACCGCCAGCCTGCATCGCCTGGCTGACACGTCGATCATTCAGACACCGCAGGATGCCGTGAGCAACCGGCTGATAGACGGCGCCAAATACGACGACCAGGTGCGCGATGAAGTAAAAAAATTGCTGAAGATCCGCAAGCATGACAAGCTTCATTTCATTTCTCTTTCGAAATATGATGAAGCGGTCAGCCTGCGCCGTTCGGGCAAGGATCGTGTTGCGGTTATTTACGCCGAAGGGAATATAGTAGACGGTGAAGGGGCGATGGATGAAATCGGCGGTGAGCGGTTTCGCAAGCTGGTCCGTCGTGCACGCCTTGATAAATCCGTCAAGGCGATCGTGCTTCGCGTGAATTCGGGAGGAGGCAGCGCTTTGGCAAGTGAAGTGATCTGGCGCGAGCTGCAGATGGCAAAACAGGATAAAAAGCCTGTGGTCGTAAGCATGGGCGACGTGGCAGCTTCGGGTGGATACTATATCGCCTGCGGTGCGGACAGCATTTTTGCAAATCATAATACCATTACCGGCTCGATCGGTGTTTTTGGGGTGATACCCGATATGAGCGGATTTTTCAAAAACAAGCTGGGGATCACCTTTGACGGCGTCAAGACAGCAGCGAATGCCGATGCAGTTCCTACCTACCGGCCTATGAACGAAGTGGAGAAGAGGATGATCCAGGCGATGATCGAGCGAATTTATGTTCAGTTCAAGCAGCGGGTGGCAGAAGGCAGGAAGCGCGACACCGCGTACGTCGAAAACGTGGCGCAGGGTCGTGTATG
>DASUVB010000122.1:0-2471 GCA_036373835.1 Flavisolibacter sp.
TCGAGTGTCCAGAAAAAAGAATGTTGTGTCAGTACCAGCACCTGGATCCCGGCGGTGTCGCCGCGGATGGATCGTGGCACAGCAACGCCGAGCTGCACGACGTAAACAAAAATGGCAAATACAGCATACATCACGGCAAATAGCAGGGCGGCATGGCTCCAGGGCGATTTGCTGTTGGGTGCCACATGGTGTAACGACATCATCGCCAGGAGAAAGGGCGGTGCAATGCATAAGGAAGTAGCATAGATCAGGATTTCATCAGCGGGGAAGGTGAGCACGCCACCTACCTGCAGCAGTTGCACAATGCCGTAGCCGGCGATGGCGGCGGCAGCTATGAACGCAGAATAATAACCTATTCGCGCAGCAATCAGTGATTTCATCATACTGGTTTTTGGGACGATAAATGTGCTGCATGGCCGTGATACGTCCAATGACCCGGGTCAGGGATTACCGTGATGGCTATCAGATATCGATGTACGAATCTTGCAGGGCAGGCTTGCTGACTGGAAGTATTGCCTTCACGCTTTTGCATTTCTTTAATAGAGTACCGTATTACTACGCTTGTTTCCGGCAGAGGCGCATTCTATTTTCGCTGCAAACCAACAACTGCATGAAAGCTTTTCTCCTGTCAGTACTTTTTACGCTGTTCATGATCGCGCTGCACGCGCAGTCCCCAGGCTTCAAGATCAATATGGAGCCGTCCGAAATAGATACCAACAAGACGGCAAAGATCCAGCGTGATAACAAGCAAAAGGAAGTGTACAATACCCGTGAGATCCGCCAGTATAATTTCCTGGACCAGGGCCGCAAGAAAATACAGGGAAAACTGGATTCTTTGAAAAAGTCATTGTACGATATGTCGCTGTCAAATTCCGCCAACCTTTCGGAACAAAGTATCAACCGAATGGAAGACAGCGTGGAACTGTTACAGAAGCAGGTCGCCCATATTGCACAAAGGCAGGATTCCCTCTACTACCTGTATACCCGGGAATACATGAACCATAGAAATGTGTTCATCCTGAATTTCGGCCCCCGCCGTGCCCAGGCTTTCTTCGACCTGGTATATGGCGACGAAGGCAAGCGTTTCAATACCCTGAATAACTCCGGTTTCAACCTGGGAAATAAGACCGGGTCTGTGTACACCGAGATTGTCAGCGGCAACCTGGGACTGGCGCGGATCAGCCTGGGAACCATGGTATCGAATACGGCAAAGGATACCCAGGCCGAATCGAAAAAGGAGGAAGCCTACCAGCGATTATCAACATATGGCGGCAACACGGCGCTGAACCTTGAATATCCATTGATGTACATGCATTCATCGAACAACCAGTATAATCTTATTTCCCGGCTTATTGGAAAAGGAACGGCAGACTTTCCTGCGTTTGGTACGGATACCGAAGACTGGGCGGGCAGCGCTTCAGCCGGTGTTGACATTTATGGCGATGCCTCCCTGGGTAACAAGGCCATGAAATTCTTTTTCAACGTGAACGCTGCGAAGTTTTACGGGACCGATGTATTCAGTGAGAACCTCGGACTTACCAGCAATGATTTTTATTTCGGTCGCATTACGCTCGGCGTGGTGTTCCTCCAGAATATCAAATTGTCGTTCATCATTTCCTCCTTCAGTGACCAGTCGGTATTGCGGAACCGCAATGTCATAGCAGGAGGACAGGTATTACATTAATCCAGGTGTTGAATGTTGAATTTTGAATGTTACATGAATCCAGGATTGTGTTACGTGGTTTAGGATGTGGTTGGGGGGGGTTGTACGTTATTTCAGCCAGCCTGGTTACTCCGCAGAGGCGGAATAAAAGGGGTAAACAAAAGATGGACAAGGTCTGATCAGGATCCAAAGATGGCAGAAACAAGCAAGTAAGAAATGAAATAATAAGGTCGTAAGACAATAATTCCAGGATCGGTGGAAATAGCAGTTAAGTTGACTAAAAATTAATTGCATTCAAAAATACGCAATAGAAAAATCCTCCATATATTGCCGGTACTATGAGAAAATACCAGTTCATGCTGGTGCTGCTTCTTGCCGGTACCACTGCATTCTCCCAAAACATTGCTACTGATACCTCCGCCCAGGTGATTGCCTGGTGGCGGAAGGGCGAAGTCAAGAACCTCGTTATATCAAAAACCACGGAAAAAAAGGACAACGGCAAGGTGGTGCAACGGACTTCCGGCAGCTACGGCGCCACGATCACCGTGATCGATTCAACGGCAGAAGGTTATACGCTGCAGTGGCAGTACCATTACAAAGCGGCAGCAGGGCAAACGGAGCTGCAGGTATATGAGAAAATGCTTGACGAGCTGAAGGTCATTTACAAAACATCCGATGTAGGCGATTTTGAGGAAGTGGTCAACTTTAACGAGATGCGCCTGTTCATTGATAAAACGATCGGGGAGCTGAAAAAATCCATCCGCGACACGGCCGCCCTGAATGCCATCATGCCCCAGGTACAGCAGAT
>DASUVB010000123.1:0-9393 GCA_036373835.1 Flavisolibacter sp.
GGATGTCGCCCCAGTCCTTGTACTTGGGAAGCACCACTTTTGGAATGCGCGTGCCACTCAGCGATCTGGAAACGAGGGAAAGGCGGATCGCCCTGTCCCTTACCTGGTATTCAAAGAAATCAGAAGCATACTTGCTCACCACGGACGGCCACTGTTCGATCAGTACCTTGCAGTCGGGATGAAGCTGATGTTCATATTTTTTATACAGGTCCTTTAGTTCGGCAACTGCCGGAAGCTCGCTGCTGACACCGCCCAGCTGGTACAATTTTGATGCGATAGCAGCCTGCTCATTGACCCAGTGGTCGTAAGAGCGGTTGTTGTCGGCGATCTCGGAAAGATAACGCACCCGCTTTGGCGGGATGATCTGCGACTTGGTGAAGGTATCCCGGGTATGTGCATGCAGTTCGATATTCCCGAACGTTACCGAGGTCTTTTTCTCAATTGCAACCATCACCTTTTCAAAAAGTTCATTGATGCCCCCGTCGTTGAACTGCGCTGCGATCGTTCCTACCACGGGCAGGTCCTCGTCCTTTGCAGTCCACATCTGGTGGTTGCGTTTATATTGCTTGCGAACGTCGTGCAGCGCATCCAGGGCACCGGCCTTGTCAAATTTGTTGATGGCTACCACGTCGGCGAAATCAAGCATGTTGATCTTTTCCAGCTGCGAAGCGGCACCATATTCCGGTGTCATCACGTACAGGCTTACGTCGCAGTAATCGAGGATCGAGGCGTCGCTCTGGCCAACACCGGCGCTCTCCAGGATGATGAAATCGAAGGCTGCGGCGTGGCAGATCGCAATGGCTTCGTCCACGTGTTCGCTCAGGGCGCGGTCGCTTTCGCGTGTTGCCAGCGAGCGCATGTACGCACGTGGGGAAGAAATAGAGTTCATCCGGATGCGGTCGCCAAGCAGGGCGCCGCCTGTCTTCTTTTTCGAAGGATCAACGGAGAGAACTGCTATTGTTTTGTCGGGGAATGTATTGAGAAAGCGGCGCACGACCTCATCGGTGACCGATGATTTACCGGCGCCACCGGTACCTGTAATACCGAGTACCGGGGATTTTGTTGTGGTGTGTTTTGGCTGTCCGGGTTTCTTTGTGGTGACTGGCTGGTCGCTGCCGTTTTCGGCATTGGTGATCTGCCGGGCGATCTGCCGGACATCTTTCATTTCTCCCAGTGTCATTGGCGAGGTATAGGCGCCATTTCCATTGAGGTTGAAGTCGCACTGGCGGATCACGTCCTCGATCATCCCCTCGAGTCCCATCTTGCGGCCGTCATCGGGCGAGTAAATGCGGGTGATGCCGTAGTCATGCAGTTCGCGTATCTCCAGCGGGAGGATGGTACCGCCACCGCCGCCGAATATCTTTATATGACCACAGCCATTCTCCTCCAGCAGGTCCTTCATGTATTTGAAAAACTCTACGTGGCCTCCCTGGTACGATGTAATAGCGATGCCCTGGGCGTCTTCCTCGATGGCACATTCCACGATCTCTGCAACGCTGCGGTTATGACCGAGGTGGATGATCTCCGCTCCCTTGCTCTGCAGGATGCGCCGCATGATGTTAATGGCAGCGTCGTGGCCGTCGAAAAGGGACGCGGCTGTTACAATACGGATCTTATGCTGTGGCTGGTAACTCATATAGTTCAATCGGGTGCAAATTAAGGAATCAGGGAAATACCGCCTGCGATTCGATATACAAACTTGTATAATACAAAGTTGTATAATACCTTTGTGTATATGAAGCAGGCGCCGTTCCGGTATGGGGTCCTGGCCGAGGGGCCGACATTTACGAACCGCGCGGAGGAAACCAGGCGGCTTGTCACCAATTTCGAGAACGGGATCAACACCATCCTGGTATCGCCACGACGTTGGGGGAAGTCGTCACTGGTGAAGCATGCCGCCGCGAAGGTGACGCGCAGAAAGGTGCGCTTCTGTTTTATAGACCTGTTCAACATCAGGACCGAAGAGGAGTTCTATGAAGTGCTGTCCAGGGAAGTGCTTAAAGCATCGAGTGCCCGCTGGCAGCAGCTGGTCAAGGATGCCGGGACATTTTTTAAGCAGCTGGTGCCGAAGTTCAATGTCAGCCCTGATCCTTCGGCCGAGGTCAGCATCAGCATGGACTGGCAGGAGGTCAAAAAGCAACCGTCAGAGATCCTCGACCTGGCGGAGGCCATTTGCAAATCCAGGAATATATCGCTCGTCATCTGCATGGATGAATTCCAGAACATCAGCTTTTTTGATGATGCTGTCGGGTTCCAGAAAAAACTGCGTGCCCACTGGCAGCACCACCAGCACGTCAGCTATTGCCTGTACGGGAGCCGGCGGCATATGCTGCTGGAATTTTTCACCGAACCCTCCATGCCGTTTTATAAATTCGGTGACCTGCTGTTCCTTGAAAAGATCGGTGAGAAGCACTGGGTGCCATTTATTAAAGAACGTTTCCGGTCTACAGGTAAAAAGATAACCGAAACCCTGGCACTCGAGATAACGGCTGCGATGGAAAACCATCCCTACTTCGTGCAGCAGCTGGCGCAGCAGGTATGGCTGATGACGGAGGAAAGCGTATCGGCGCGCATTGTTGCCGCCGCCCGGACAGCGCTGCTGCAGCACCATCATTTCCTGTTCCAGCGCGAAGTGGACCAGCTGACCACGCCCCAGGTGAATTTCCTCGGCGCAATGATCGACGGGGTCGAAAAGTTTACGGCTTCTGATACTGTGAAAACCTACAAGCTGGGCACTGCCGGCAATGTAAAAAGGATCCGTGAATCGCTGGTAAACCGCGAGATCATTGATCACGAAGGGGGCAGGCTGGTCTTCCTCGACCCGCTGTTCAAAATGTGGCTTGCTGAGGTCTATTTTGGATCGTAATCCGCATGAATCACGTCAGTCGATGGCAAAGCCCAGTTTCCGCTCCACTTCGATGGGAAGCTGTGGCAGCCGCCTTCTTTCAATAAGGAAAGACGTCAGCTGTGCCAGTTCCTTGAAGATGTAATGCTTGTCGGCGGCGGCCTTCAGGTAGTCCTTTCCGGAACTGCCGCCGGTGCCGATTCGGGTGCCGATCATCCGGTGCACCATGTTCATGTGGCGATGGCGCCAGGTACTCAGCTGGTCATCGATCTCGAGCAGGTTGTTCAGCACCTGGAAAGGCTGCTGCAGTAACGGGTACCCCCTGTACAGCATGATGAATAATGCAGCGCGGCTGGCCTTTGCGGAAAGCGAGTAATGGGTTTCACGGCGCTGGAAAAAGATCTCGTCAAAAGATGCGAGGTTGTTTTTTTCGGCTTCCGCGAGACTGCCCGCGTACCTGTTTTTATATTCTGACCAGAACAATCTTCCGCCTGCGCCATGCCAGGGATGCAGGGTGGAGACCGGGAAATGCTTCCATAATTCATCGTCGTCAAAGAAGGGCATACGCTCCAGCCACTCATTCACCAGTTGCAGGAACGACTGGTTGTTCTCCGCATCCTTGATCAGCTTTACGTGTTCTTCGCGCAGTTGCGACGTGTAGTATTCCTTTCCATGGCGGTATTCGAACTTCAGACCCAGCTTTGCCTCCAGCAGCTTGAACTGCCAGCTCTGGAAACCCGAGGCAGGCCGCAGCATATCGCGGAAGTCCAGGAAGTCCATGGGCGTCATGGTTTCGAGGATGTCAATCTGGTGAATCAGCACCCGCAGGATCACGGCCATCCGGTTCATCCGGTGTACAACGGTCTGCAACTCGGGCGAGTTGTCATGCACAACGGGCTTGCGCATGATGGCAAGTATTGAATCTGCTTCGAAGTGGAGCTGTTTGAACCAAAGTTCATAAGCCTGGTGAATGATGATGAACAGCATCTCGTCGTGGGCCGAGGCGCGGCGCTTGTCACTTTCGGGATGCTGTGCATTGAGGATATTATCGAGCTGGAGATAGTCGTGGTAGTGTACGTCCGTCATTTCTTCTGTTTTGGGACTACGAATTAAAGCCAATTCAGTGATTTAAACCCTGATGTTACTCAGACTCCCGGGTGTCCTGCTGTATGAATTCAAAGCCGATATCACGGCGGAAGTATTTGTTCTCGAATGTTACCTGTTCCACCAGGGACCTCGATAAATGCAAAGCTTCGTCCAGCTCATCCGCCAGCGCTGTGGCACACAGCACGCGGCCTCCGTTGGTCACCACCTGGTCATCGGACATTTTAGTCCCGGAATGGAACAGGATGGTGCCTGGCAACGTTTCGAGGTTGGTGATCGGGAAACCTTTTTGATACTCGTTCGGGTACCCGCCGCTGACCGCGACAATTGTAGCAGCCGCGCGTGGATCCATTTCGCACTGCTGCCTGTGCAGCTGCTTCCGTGCCGCGGATGTAAGCAGTTCCACCAGGTCGGTCCGGATACGCGGCATTACCACTTCAGTTTCCGGGTCACCCATGCGACAGTTATATTCGATCACATATGGTTCATCGTTCACCCGGATGAGGCCGAAGAAGATGAAGCCTGTATAGTGGAGTTGGTCGGTTGCCAGCCCGTTGATGGTTGGCTCAATGATGCGCGTACGCACTTTTTCCATGAAGGCGGCGTCTGCAAAAGGCACCGGGCTGATGGCGCCCATGCCACCCGTATTGGGTCCCTTATCGCCTTCCCCGATCCTTTTATAATCCTTTGCTTCGGGCAGCAGCACATAATTCTTCCCGTCAGTGAGTACGAATACGGATAACTCGATGCCGTCGAGAAATTCTTCAACCACCACGCGCCTGCCTGCCTCGCCGAATTTGGAGCGCTGGATCATCAATTCAAATTCGGCAACTGCCTCCACGTGGTGCTGGCAGATGATCACGCCCTTGCCGGCCGCCAGGCCGTCGGCCTTCAGCACCACCGGCAGTTCGTGCGATTTGAGGTACTCGATGCCATCGGTATAATTTTCCTCCGTGAATTCGCGGTAGGCCGCTGTAGGGATGCCATGCCGCTGCATGAACGCCTTGGCAAATGCCTTGCTTCCCTCGAGCTGGGCCGCCTGTTTGCCAGGCCCGACCACCATGACATCCGTGCCGAACGCTTCGTCCAGGACATCGGTGATACCCTTCACCAGCGGCTCTTCGGGACCAACAATCACCATATCAATGGCTTCGTCGCTGCAGCACTTGCGGATGGCGTCGAAGTCGGTAACTGCAAACGGGAGGTTGGTTCCCAGCTGCGCCGTTCCTGCATTGCCGGGGGCAATGAACAGACGCGAACAAAGCGGGCTTTGGGACAGCTTCCACGCAATGGCGTGCTCCCTTCCACCGGAACCAAGAAGCAGGATTTTCATGTTTGGTTATGTGGTGCGAATATCGGTGTAAGAATTGTAAAACTTCAAACATGCAGACCTGACAATATTTTCCATTACTTTGGACCTTTCAAACCAAAACAATAACAGAAATCAATTCTTATGTCAAACGTTACTCCGGGCGACGAGGCCATCTTACAACATGCGGGTGCGCAAAAAGGACACCCCAAGGGACTGGGTGTATTGTTCACTACGGAAATGTGGGAGCGCTTCAACTTTTATGGTATGAGGGCGATCCTGGGCCTGTTCATAGCGGAAGCATTGATGATGGGAGAAAAGGACGCCGCATTGATATATGGCGGGTTTCTCGGCCTTTGCTACCTGACCCCGATGCTTGGAGGATATATCTCTGATAAGTATCTGGGTAATCGTCTTTGCATCATACTCGGTGGCTTAACCATGGCCTTGGGGCAACTACTTCTTTTTGCCAGCGCCAGCTCATTCGATTCAAATCTGTCTCTTGCTAAAACTTTAATGTGGATAGCTCTTTTGGTTATCGTAATGGGAAATGGCTTTTTCAAGCCGAATATTTCAAGCATGGTTGGGCAGTTATATCCTAAAGAACAGAAAACCAAGCTGGATTCTGCATTTACCATTTTTTACATGGGCATAAATATCGGTGCGCTGTTGGGTATTTGGCTCTGTTCACTTCTTGGGGATGTAAAAACTACAAGGATTATCAATGGAGTTGAAGAATCAGTGCGCGATCTGGGTGCCTTTAAATGGGGCTTTCTGTCAGCCGGTTTGGCAATGGTACTGGGTGTTATCATATTTATTGCATTAATGAATAAATATGTAGTTACCCCTGCCGGGAAAGCCATCGGTGGAAGGCCCAGTAAAACAGCGGTTCACGAGGAAGATGCAGCGATGGCGAAGTTTAGTTCAAAATCGGTTGCTACTCTCATTGGATTAGCAGTAATACTGTATTTTTTGTTTCAATATTTTTCCTGGGATTCCGCCACGATGCCAATGGTAGAAGGATCAGGCATAGGCGGATATTTCGATGCTTTGGGACTATCGCCAATTAAAACCTACGTCTACCCATTTATTTATGCGGCAGGATTGAGCCTGGCCATTTTTATTTTAACTGACAAGTCGCTTACTAAGGTTGAGACACAGAGAATTCTTGTTCTTTATATAATTGCATTTTTTGTGATCTTCTTTTGGGCGGCTTTTGAGCAGGCCGGTTCTTCGCTTACTTTTATTGCCAACAATCAAACCGATACCAGGATACTGGGATGGGCGATGCCTCCCAGCATGGTGCAAAATTTCAATAGTGCATTCGTCATCATTTTCGCACTTCCTTTTAGCGCACTATGGCTTTGGCTGAACAAAAGGCGAGCCGAACCGATTTCTCCTGTAAAACAGTCGCTGGGTCTTGCCCTGATCGCACTCGGGTACCTGATCATTGCGCTTCAGGTGAAGGATCTCGGAACTGCAGGCAAGATCGGCATCATCTGGCTGATCATCCTGTACCTGCTTCACACCTGGGGCGAACTGTGTCTTTCCCCGATCGGGTTGTCCCTGGTAGCCAAGCTGGCACCGCGACGTTTTGCTTCACTGCTGATGGGTGTGTGGTTCCTCAGTAATGCCGCCGGCTATGCGCTAACGGGTACACTGGGTGAATTGTTACCGCCTACGGGTGACAAATTTGCTGCCGCATCCAAGCAAGGAATTGACCTCGCAGCCGTTTTGAATGGCTCGGCCACGTTGACGCCCGAACAATCTGCATTCCTGGCAGAGCAGAAAATTGCAACATCATATTCAACCTTTGCCGGGTTTACGATCACCAACCTGTTTGATTTCTTCATGGTGTTCGTGATCCTGTGCGGAGCGGCATCGGTTATACTTTATTCACTTACGCCGATGCTGAAGAAAATGATGCACGGCGTCAGGTAATAAAAAAGGGAGCAGCCGCTCCCTTTTTTAATAATGTTCTTTTCACTAAGGGGTGTAATAGATATTTGCGCCCGGCCCGATCGGAAGTCCCAGGTAATACCAGATGATAAAGAAGATCACCCAGCCGATCAGGAAGATCAGGCTGTATGGCAGCATCAGTGATACGATCGTTCCCAGTCCCGCCTTTTTATCATAGCGCTGTACGAACGCAATGATCAGCGCGAAATAGGACATCATCGGCGAGATGATATTGGTAACGCTGTCGCCGATGCGGTAGGCGAGTTGTATAAACTCGGGTGACAGCGGGTTGTTGATGGACATGAACATCGGGATGAACACCGGCGCCATAATGGCCCACTTGGCGGAAGCGCTTCCCATAACCAGGTTGATCACTGCAGACAGGAGGATGAAAAGGATCATCAGCGGAATGGTGCTCAGGCCCAGTGAATTCAGCGCGTTGGCACCCTTTACCGCAACCACCAATCCCAGGTTGGTCCAGTTGAAGAACGCCACAAATTGCGCGGCGAAGAACACCAGCACGATATATGCCCCCAGCGTCTGCATGGACTTTGACATGCCCTTGATCACATCACGATCCGATTTGATGGTGCCGGCTCCGACACCATAGGCAATACCTGCCAGCGCAGCCGCTATGAAAATGATCGCCACAATCCCCGACATGAAAGGAGAGTGTAGGATCTCACCTGTTTTGGCATCACGCAGGAAGCCGTTATCAGGGACCAGGCCCCAAAGTATGATGGCTGTGAGCGCCAGGACCATGAAGATGGCATACCACAGGCCGCGGCGTTCTTCCGGCGTCAGGCGGCGGATCTCTTCTCCTTTTTCTTCCCCTGTGTAGGCTCCCAGTCGTGGCTCAATGAACTTTTCGGTAATCCAGGTTCCCAGGAACGTGATCAGGAAGGTGGAGGCGGCCATGAAATAATAGTTGCAGGCGGGGTTCACCAGGTAGTCGGCGTCGATGATGCGCGCAGCTTCCTGGGACAGTCCCGACAATAAAGGATCAATAGTGCCCAGCAGCAGGTTGGCCGAATAGCCACCGCTCACACCTGCAAAAGCTGCGGCAAGACCCGCAACGGGATGCCTGCCGTACGCCAGGAATATGATCGCTGCCAAAGGCACCAGGAGCACGTATCCTACTTCACTTGCCGTATTTGACAACACGCCGGCAAATACAACGACCATCGTGATCAGCTTCCTGGGCGCGCTCGAGACCAGCTTGCGCATTACAGTGCCGATCAGGCCCGAGCCTTCGGCAATACCGATACCCAGGAGGGCGACAAGCACGGTTCCCAGCGGTGCAAAGCCGGTGAAGTTGCGGACCATGCTGGTTAACACAAATTCAAGTCCCTCCCTGGACAGCAGGTTCTTTACGGCAACAACCTCCTTCGTGCCCGGGTGTGTCACACTGGTACCTGCCATGTACACCAGCCACGAGATCACCATGATCAGCACGGCAAGCAGGAAAAACAGCGTGGCGGGATCCGGCAGGGCATTCCCGATCTTTTCAATAACACGTAACGAGCGGTCGGTGAACGACCTGCGTTGTGGTTTTGGAAATTCAGTCATAGAAGTAAAAACTTAAAAGTAAAAAGGAAAAAATTAATGAACGGAATTGGATAGAGAAATGGAGAATGGAGAATGGAGAATGGACAATGGGGAATAGAGAATGGAGAATGGGGAATGGGGAATGGAGAATGCATCGGGGGTAAACGCGCTGTCACCCTGAGCTTGTCGAAGGGTGAATGGAAAGCACCGTTGTACAGGTGTCTCATTCAACATTCAAAATTCAACACGCATCATTGCTCCTGGCGTCGTGTTGCGTAAATAATTCCGGTTTCCGCTTTTAATTCACCTTTCCAATTCGCATCTTCGTGTCCTACCAAACCAACTGCCATGGCAGAAAACTTCAAACCATTTGTTGCACCACAGACACGGATGGCCGAGTTCACCGTGAAGTCTATCGTCGTCGGTTCGATCTTCGGGATCATTTTCGGGGCATCCACCGTCTACCTTGCACTCAAGGCAGGACTCACCGTGAGTGCTTCCATTCCCATTGCAGTCCTTGCAATTGCTCTGAGTAAGGCGTTCCTGCGGACGACCATTCTTGAGAACAACATCATACAGACCACGGGTTCTGCTGGTGAGAGCATCGCAGCCGGTGTTGTGTTCACGC
>DASUVB010000124.1:0-7247 GCA_036373835.1 Flavisolibacter sp.
GCTGTGGAATATGAGTATCGGGAAAAAATTCCTGAAGGATCGCAAGGGCGAACTGAAGCTGGGTGTGTTTGACCTGCTGAAGCAAAACCAAAGCATCGCCAGGAATATTACAGAAAGTTATATAGAGGACGTGCAAAGCCAGGTGCTCCGGCAGTACTTTATGCTCACCTTTACCTATAACCTGCGCAACTTCGGGACAGCGGCGACAAGAACCATGCAGGGGCGCGGAAGGTAGCACCCGACGTACCACTCATGGATTGCGGGGACGGCAATCATGTGTTCTGTTTAATTTTAGAAAAAGCAATGTATGATCTTCAGGAATGCCATCAGCTGGTTTGAGCTGCCCGCTACCGATCTCGAAAGAGCCCAGAAGTTTTATGAAACTATCTTCAATATTTCCATGATCCCGATGGACATGCCGAATATCCAGATGCGGCTCTTCCCGGTAGAGGACCCTTCGACCGCCATTGGTGGCGCTGTTTGCAGGGCAGAAGGATTTTACAACCCGTCTGCCACAGATGGCCCGGTGATATACCTGAATGCGAATCCGGATGTGCAGATTGTGCTCGACCGCATTGAAGCGGCAGGTGGCACCATTGTCGTGCCGAAGACCGAGATCTCGCCGGAACATGGTTATATGGCTGTTTTTGTAGATACCGAGGGGAACCGGGTTGCGTTGCACAGTGTACCCCAATAACGTTTGAAGTTTGAGGTTTGAATGGTTTGAGGTTTGACAATGCCACCGAGGAGTGGGAGACGACGCTATTTGCGTTTCCTGCGGTACTCCAGGTCGTATTCCGTTGACCAGGTAACGCCATTATCTTTCGAGATCTCGCCATGCTGCCGCACGATATCCGCGGACAACAAATGAAACGACAACCTCCTGATCCCGACGGTATCGCCGGTCATCGGGAAGGGGCGAGACATGAACTGCATGCGGTTGCCGGCAAAACCCCCTTCGAGGAATTCTATGGTCCCTCCCTGGTTGTCCACCCATGTTTGTTGCCATTGCTTCGTGACACCGTTAAAAGTATTGAAGCTCTTTCCCGAATAAACACCGTTACTGCCTGCCCAGTTTTCCAGGATCACGCACGAATCCAGGATAAGCTCTATGCGGCTGTCACCGGCTTTCATGCCATTCTTCCGGAACACATCCCATTCGCCGATCCAGAAATCAAATTGCCGGTATTCAGCCATCGTCCGGCAAGGCGAGGGTGGCTGCTGGGCAAAGGCCGCATGCATGGATGTCACCAGCAGGACGAGTAGGACTATACGCATAGTTTAAGATAAGACAATGCACCCTGGTCAGGTGATGCATCAAACCTCAAACCATTCAAACCTAAAACCCTGGCCCTGACATTTCTTTCAGAACGTTATCAATGCGTCCCCGCATAGTATCATAATCGGTAAATCCGCGGGCGAGCAGGTAGAATTTTGAGTCCGTCACCTGCATCAGCACGGCCGGGAAGCCGGTAACCTGCAGCTGCTTCACCAGGGCAAATTCATAATAAGCCTTTTCCCTGTATACATTGCTCTGGAGCTTCGTGAAAAAGTCGTCTTCGGGGATGTCATATTTGTGGACCAGGTAACGATATGCTTCCTTATCGGTAAGATCACGGCCTTCATAGTTAAGCGCATACTGGATATCCGAAGCGATCATCACGGCTTTATCGGGCAGGTACTCCTTGAAGATACACAGGGCTATGGCCGGCATCGTTGACTCGGGGAACCAGTCGCTTTGCTCGGGGTTGAAAATGTGCCACAGGAAATCCTTACCGAATGAAACACCTGTCACCTCTTCCACCTGCTTGTGCGCGGTCTGGATGTAGTTCGCCATGGCACCGATGTGCGGCGGGTTCTCATCAAAGATCATCCCGCCGGAAAGCACATCGAAGTGGACCCGGTCGCTGTATTCGCGCGCGATCCTGGTCATCACCCGGCTGAACCCGTAACACCACCCGCAATAGGCATCGTAGCAATAATAGATCGTTGGCGTCATCTGTTCCATAATCTTCTTCTTTCGTCATCTTCCTAGTGCGCTTCGAGCCAGTTCTCACCCACCCCGATCTCCGCTACAATCGGAATGCCATTTGGAAGCGTCATCGCTTCCTGCATACACTGCAGGATAACGGGCTTCACCAGCTCGGTTTCCTCGCGGATCACGTCAAATACCAGTTCGTCGTGCACCTGCAGCACCATGCGTGACCTGAAGCGGTGTTCCTTAAAAGCCTGGTGGATCCGGACCATCGCCAGCTTGATCATATCCGCTGCCGTTCCCTGTATCGGTGAATTGATGGCGTTGCGTTCGGCATATCCGCGCACGGTGAAGTTGGACGAGTTGATGTCGCGCAGCCAGCGCTTCCTGCCAAGGATGGTCTGCACGTAACCGTGCTCGCGTGCGAAATTGATCATGCTGTCCATGTAGCGGGTCACCCCAATGAATTCCCGTTTGTAATTGTCAATGATGGTCTTCGCCTCGGTGCGGCTGATACCCAGGTTTTCTGCGAGCCCGAATGAACTCTGACCGTACACAATGCCGAAGTTGACGCTCTTGGCCTTCCTGCGCATTTCTTTTGAAACGGCTTCTTCCGCAACATTGTACACGCGGGCTGCGGTCGCAGTATGAATGTCCTTGTTCTGCCGGAATGCTTCGCACATGTTGGGATCGCCGCTGATCGCTGCTACAATGCGCAGTTCGATCTGCGAATAGTCGGCGCTCACCAGTACGTGATTCCTGTCGCGGGGAATAAATGCTTTACGGATCTCCCTTCCGCGTTCCGTTCGAATTGGAATATTCTGCAGGTTCGGGTTGTTGCTTGCCAGGCGCCCCGTGACCGCAACGGCCTGGGCGAAGGTGGTATGTACCCTGCCGGTCTTTCGGTTGATCAGCTGCGGCAGTGCGTCAACATAGGTCGACTTGAGCTTTGAATATTCACGGTATGCAAGAATGTTATCTGCGATGGGATGCTCGTTCGACAGCTTGCGCAGCACGTCTTCACCCGTGGCATACTGTCCCGTCCTGGTCTTCTTCGCCTTTGGATCAAGATTCAGCTTTTCAAATAATACTTCACCAAGCTGGCGCGGCGACCCCAGGTTGAAGCGGACACCCGCGATCTCATACACCTTTTCCTCGTGCACACGCGCCTCGGTTTCCAGCACCAGCGAGTAATCGTTCAGGAATTCCGTGTCGATCCTGATGCCCTCGAATTCCATATCCGTGAGCACCGGCACCAGTGGGTTTTCCACCTGCTCGAATACCTGCTCCACGTCATATTTCTTTAGCAGCGGGACAAAAACCTTGCGGAACTGCAACGTCACGTCCGCATCTTCCACCGCGTATTCTTTTACTTTTTCCACCTCGATATCCTTCATGCACAACTGGTTCTTGCCACGTTTTCCCAGCAGTTCTTCGATGTGGATGGGTTCATAGTTCAGATACTTCGCGCTCAACCAGTCCATGTTGCTTTTGCCATCGGGCTCGATCAGGTAGTGCGCCAGCATCGTATCGAAGATCTTACCCTTCAGCTCCACGCCATACCATTTCAGCATCAGCAGGTCGTACTTGATATTATGCCCGATCCATAATTTCTGCGGGTCGCTGAACAGTGCGTCGAACCGCGAAAGAATGCGCTTGGTTTCCGGGATATCGTCACACGGCACCGGTACGTACCAGCCCGCGTTCGCGCGTACGGAGAAACTAAGTCCTACAAGCTGCGCATCATTGGCGTCGATGCCTGTTGTTTCCGTATCGAAAGAAATTTCATCGTAATGTTTCAGTGCTGCGATCAGCGTCTCAAATTCACCCTCGCTTTCCACGAGCTCATATTCATGCGGCGTGTTGTGAATGCTCCTGCCCGGCTTGACAACCGATATCACTTCCTGCGCTTCTTCCTCCACGGCACCATTGGTTCCGCCGAACAGGTCGGCCTGAACACCCTGTGCCGGGCGTGCATCCGGGGTGTCCTCCCCCAGCAGCCTTTTGATCACGGTGCGGAACTCCAGCTCTGTGAAGACCTCCTTCAACAGGTCGCGGTTCCAATCTTTCAGTCGGAAGTCCTCTTCATGAAATTCCACAGGGACCGACGTGATGATCGTCGCGAGCTTCCGCGAAAGAATTGCATCGGCTTTCCCATTCCTGATCTTTTCACCCAAAGCACCCTTGATATTATCTGCATTGGCGAGTACATTCTCCAGTGTACCATATTCGGTTAGCAGCTTGCAGGCGGTTTTCTGGCCAATACCACTGATGCCGGGAATATTGTCCACCGCATCACCCATCAGTCCCAGGATATCAATCACCTGCTCCACGGACTGTATGCACCACTTATCGCACACTTCCTTCGGACCCATGATCTCCACTTCACCGCCCTGGTAGCCGGGCTTGTAGATCTTCACCTTGTCTGATACCAGCTGGCCGTAATCTTTGTCAGGCGTCACCATGAAAACTTCATAACCTAATGTTTCCGCCTTCCGGCTGAGCGTACCGATCACGTCATCCGCTTCGTACCCGTCGCTTTCAATAATCGGTATGTTGAAGCCCCGCAGGATCTTCTTGATGTCGGGGAGGGCGATCATCAGGTCCTCGGGGGCGTCCTGGCGGTTTGCCTTATACTCTGTAAAATCAGTGTGCCGTTCGGTTGGTGCCTCCGTATCGAAACAGACAGCCATGTGCGAGGGCTTTTGGTTGTTAATCAGCTCCACCAGCGTATTCACAAAACCAAATTGCGCGTTGGTATTCTTTCCCTTCGAAGTAATGCGCGGGTTGCGGATCAACGCATAATACGCCCTGAAGATGAGCGCCATGGCATCCAGGAGGAACAGTCTTTTGTCCATCCGGCGAAGGTACCAAAACAACGCTGCTGAAATTTGCCGTAAACAAAAACCCCGCAAAAGCGGGGTTCGTTGTGTAAGGTCGGATATTAATGGGTAAGTAAGCCTGATTATAATGCGCGTGTCTGCGCAGTTCCTGTCGAATGCGTCTGCTTCTTGATATACTGGTCAGGATTGGTCACCAGCACCGTTCCCGGTGTTGATACCGTCGGTGTGGAAGGAACCGCAACATTACTGTCCTTGTGAATAAAGTTGAGGTACAACGCGAAGAACAGGATGTTAAATGCCAGGAAATTCAGAATGCGCTGGGCGCGTTTTCGATTTTTCATATTCCAGGATTTGGATGATTGCAGTACCAAAATAGACAAGCTTTCCGGCTGTATCAACAGGATCGGAACCTTTCAGGAAAAAATGAGCAAATTCACGCAAAGCGGATTAGTAGAAATACTTGTTTGGCTGAACCGCAGGCTGTTCACGCATGATTGCAGGTACCGGTTCAGCTGATCTTCATTGTGTCCAGCTTCTTTTGCAGGGCAAACATCTCGTCGCGCAGGCGCGCCGCCTCCATGAAATCAAGATCGCGTGCGGCTTTTTCCATTTCCTTTTTTGTCCGCGCAATTGCCTTTTCAATTTGCGGGATGGTGGTGTACTCCGCTTCGGCTTCTGCTGCACGCGGCGTAACGATTTCATCCACCGCATAAGGCGAGTCAGGATCGTAGCCTTTGATATCCAGCACCGATGTCTGCGCCATCACCTGGTCTATTGATTTCTTCACGGTACGCGGCGTGATGTTATGTTCGATGTTGTAAGCCACCTGCTTTTCGCGCCGGCGGTTCGTTTCATCGATCGTCCGCTGCATGCTTTCCGTGATGGTATCCGCATAGAAGATCACCAGCCCGTCGACGTTGCGGGCAGCACGCCCTGCCGTTTGCGTAAGTGAACGCTCGTTACGGAGAAAGCCTTCCTTGTCCGCATCGAGTATGGCCACCAACGACACCTCCGGCAGATCGAGTCCCTCCCGGAGCAGGTTCACACCTACCAGAACATCAATTCGTCCCAGCCGCAGGTCCCGCAGGATTTCCACGCGTTCCAACGCGTCAATATCGCTGTGGATGTATTTCGAGCGGATGTCAATTCGCTTCAGGTATTTGTCCATCTCTTCCGCCATCCGCTTTGTAAGTGTGGTCACAAGAACACGATCGCCCTTTTTCACACGGCGGTCAATTTCATCCAGCAGGTCGTCGATCTGGTTAATGCTGGGCCGCACTTCGATCGGGGGTTCCAGCAGCCCGGTGGGCCGCACCACCTGCTCCGTCACAACACCGCCGGTCTGTTCAAGCTCATAATCACCCGGCGTGGCACTCACGTACACCGCCTGGTTCAGCAGGTCAGCGAATTCATGAAAATTCAAGGGTCTGTTATCCAGCGCGGATGGCAGCCGGAAGCCATAATCTACCAGGATCAGCTTGCGGCTGCGGTCACCCCCGTACATGCCGCTGACCTGTGGGATGGTCTGGTGACTTTCATCGATCACGCACAGGAAATCCTTCGGGAAATAATCCAGCAGGCAAAACGGCCGCGTACCCGGTTTCCTGCGATCGAAGAACCGTGAATAGTTCTCGATCCCATTGCAGTATCCCAGTTCCCGGATCATTTCAAGGTCATACTCCACGCGCTCCTTCAGCCGCTGCGCTTCAATGAACTTGCCGACGCTCTTGAAATAATCCACCTGCGCCTGCATTTCGTCCTGTATCTCGTAAATGACATTCTGGATCATGTCCTTGGGGGCCACATACAGGTTGGCCGGGAAAATAGCAGCATTGTCCACCTTGCCGATGCGCTTCCCGGACGCGATCTCGATGCTTTCAATGTCCTCGATCTCGTCTCCGAAGAACGTCACCCGGTAGCCGAAATCAACATAGGGCAGGTTGATGTCTACGGTATCGCCTTTGACACGGAAGGTTCCGCGGTTGAATTCGATAGAGGTGCGGTTATACAGGCTGTTCACCAGGGAGTGCAGGAAGCTTTGGCGCGATACCAGGTCGCCGCGCGCAATCCGGATGATCCCGCTTTCGTAATCCGTGGGATTGCCCATTCCATAAATGCAGCTCACGCTGGCCACTACTATGATGTCCCGGCGGCCGGATAACAGGCTGGTGGTCGCCCTCAGGCGCAATTTGTCCAGCTCTTCGTTGATGTTCAGGTCCTTTTCGATATAGGTATCCGAAACCGGCATATAAGCTTCGGGCTGGTAATAATCATAATAGGAGACGAAGTATTCCACGGCGTTTTCCGGGAAAAACTGCCTGAATTCTCCGTAAAGCTGGGCAACGAGGGTCTTGTTATGCGTGAGCACCAGCGTAGGCCGTTGTACGTTCTGGATCACGTTGGCCATGGTGAAGGTCTTCCCGGACCCC
>DASUVB010000125.1:0-3277 GCA_036373835.1 Flavisolibacter sp.
ACGGCCCAGGCGGGTTCCGGCATCGTCATAAACCCACCACTCGTTGTTGTCGATATAGATGTAACGTGTCACCGGCTCATTGGTCTCGGTATTCACCTTCGCGCCGGATGACCTGTCAACTGATATTTTGATAGGCTGACCGGTGCGTACGTCCCTGTACAGGCCGGCATCACTGCGCTGCTGGAATTCATCCGCCATCGCAGCATAGTCGCCAGAAGATGTTGTTGTGCCCGCTGCAGTAGTATCGTCGGCTTCGGACATTTTGCCATCATTATTGCACGCGGCAAAACTGATAAGTGCCACAGCCAGCAGGCTGAAAAGCTGTTTCTGTTTCATGGTTGAAAGATTTTGTTTCAGCCTAGCCCTGCAAAAATGAGACCGTGTAGAATGATGAACCCGCTATCCGTTCATAGACGCAAGGAACTCATAGTTGTCTTTGGTACCGCGCATGCGTTTCAGCAGGTCGGTCATGGCTTCTTCCGTGTTCATATCGTTGAGGTAAACACGCAACAAATTCATCCGTTGTAAAACATCTCTTTCCAGGAGTAGATCATCGCGCCTTGTAGAGGAAGCGACCAGGTCAATAGCCGGGAAGATCCGCTTGTTGGCGAGCCTGCGGTCAAGCTGCAATTCCATATTACCGGTACCCTTGAATTCCTCGAATATGACTTCATCCATTTTCGAACCGGTATCGATGAGGGCGGTTGCAAGTATGGTGAGTGATCCGCCGTTCTCTATTTTCCGCGCGGCTCCAAAAAATTGCTTGGGCTTTTGCATGGCATTGGCCTCTACACCACCGGACAGTACCTTGCCGGAAGCGGGCGCAACCGTGTTATGCGCGCGTGCCAGCCTGGTGATGGAGTCCAGGAGTATCACCACGTCATGGCCGCATTCAACAAGACGTTTTGCCTTTTGTAGTGCGATGATTGAAACCTTTACATGTTTTTCAGCAGGTTCATCAAATGTTGACGCGATCACTTCAGCACGCACGCTGCGCTCCATGTCAGTTACTTCCTCGGGACGTTCGTCCACCAGCACCACCATCAGGTAGCATTCGGGATGATTTTTCGCGATCGCATTCGCTACCGCTTTCAGCAACATGGTCTTACCGGTTTTTGGTTGGGCTACAATGAGTCCACGCTGGCCTTTACCGATTGGTGTGAACAGGTCGATGATCCGGGTAGACGTATTTTCCTGCGTGTCAAACAGATTCAGTTTTTCGTGCGGGAACAACGGCGTCAGGTAATCGAATGGCACACGGTCGCGCACTTCCTCGGGGCTCTTGCCATTGATCTGGTCTACCTTGAGCAACGCAAAATATTTTTCACCTTCTTTGGGAGGACGCACCGATCCATAAACAGTGTCGCCCGTCTTCAGTCCAAACAATTTTATCTGGGAAGGAGAAACATAAATATCATCAGGAGAAGAAAGATAATTGTAGTCAGATGAACGAAGGAAGCCATAGCCGTCAGGCATCATTTCCAGGACACCCTCCGCCATAATGATCCCGTCAAACTCGATATTGAACTGTTGTTCGCGGCGTGGCTGTGCAAAAAATTTATTGATCTGGACACTGCGCTCAGGCATTTCAATATTGGAGGCTTCTTCGGCCTGGTCCCCAGGTATTTCTTTGGATTGCTCTTCCTGTGCTTCTGCCATCGGGAGTTCCGGCTGTCCCTGCTCTTCTTCGTCATTCTTCCTGCGACCTCCTTTCTTTACAACAACTTCTTTCTTGGGCTGTGCCTTTTTAGCAGGCCTTTTGGCTGGTTCTGCGGGAGCGTCACTGGTGTCCTCCACGATCGCTTCTTCAGTTGTATTGGCAGTTGAGGCCTTTACGATACGCTTGCGCTTTCCTTTTTCACCGCCGGCGGATTTTTGCTGGCTTCCAACAACGGCCTGCTTATCGAGGATTTTATAAATAAGACCCTGCTTGTCAAGCTTTTTAGCGTTCTCGATCTTTAATTCCTCAGCAATGTCCAGCAATTCCGGAACAAGCATGTCATTCAACTGCAGAATATCGTACATAGAAACTTTGTTTTGAGTCTGAATCAGGAACTTTGACCTTCTTCTGATTTAATTTGAATGGAATTTTGAATCAGTGTTGCGAGTAAAACAGGAATGGGCTCTCAACGGTTTCAGGTGCAATGTTACGGCGAAAATGGAAAAACCAAAAATTTTTATTCACGCTCCGGGCGGCCTCCGGCGCCCTGAAACCAGCGCCGCAATTGCAGTAGCAGCACAGCTTCGCACCCCGTGGCGATGCCGGCAATCAAATCAATCGGCGCGGTTATCTTTGTCCACATTAATAAAGGATATGTTCAATAAAAGGGTCAGGATTAAGGAACTTTTAAACATGCAGCCGGGGGACCAGGAAGTTATTGTCATGGGCTGGGTTCGCACATTCAGGAACAACCAGTTCATAGCGTTGAATGACGGCTCTACAAACAGCAATCTCCAGGTAGTCCTTGAACTTGGCGCATACGATGATGATCTCCTGAAACGCATTACGACCAGCGCATCCTTAAAGATCACGGGCAGGCTGATCGAATCACCCGGCAAGGGTCAGAAGGTGGAAGTGAAAGCAACGCAGGTGGAAGTGCTCGGTGATTCCGATCCAAATAAGTATCCGCTGCAGCTGAAGAACCGCCCGACACTGGAATACCTGCGTGAAATCGCACACCTGCGCTTTCGCACCAACACATTTGGTTCCGTGTTCAGGGTGCGCCACGCACTTGCATTTGCCGTTCACGATTTTTTCAACAGGAAAGGCTTCCTGTACCTGCATACACCCGTCATTACAGCCAGTGATGCCGAAGGCGCGGGCGAAATGTTCCGCGTCACAACGCTGCCGCTGGATAACCCACCCCGGAAAGACGACGGCTCCATAGATTTTTCGGAAGATTTTTTTGGGCGCGCCACCAACCTGACCGTGAGTGGCCAGCTCGAGGGAGAACTGGGGGCGACGGCCTTCGGCGATATATATACGTTTGGCCCAACCTTCCGCGCCGAAAACTCCAACACCGCGCGCCATCTTGCCGAATTCTGGATGATCGAACCGGAAATGGCTTTCTGCGACCTGGAGGATAATGCCAACCTCGCAGAAGCGTTCATCCAGTACATAATCCGGTATGTGATGGACAACAATGCCGAAGACATTGCCTTCCTGAAGCAGCGTCTCGAGGACGAAGAAAAACAAAAGCCGCAGCAGGAGCGCAGCGAAATGAACCTGGTGCAAAAACTGGAATTCGTTGCCGGCAATAAGTTTGAAAGGATCACG